>JABRWB010000082.1 GCA_039961635.1 bacterium | reverse complement strand
ATCGTGGACGGCGAATATCCCAGTTCACGCGCTATCTTTCGAAATGACCACCCCTCCTTCGAATACGCATGAATGAGTATGCGGTCCTTGAATGTCAAGTTATGGTACTCTTTCAACGGTGCAACACCTCCGGGCTTGAATCACCTAGAGTGTTGCACCTCATTCATGAATGTGCCGGGCCTAAGAGGTGCAGTCCACTATGCTAATATTTTTTATAATCCGCCCCGATGGTTCGCCCCGCCATAATCCACGCGCAGATACGCGAGCGGCTAGAAGCCTGCTCCGATGTCGAATTTGCGCGGTTCGAGGCCGACCGCATCGTCGAGCATATTTTCGGGCTGCCCGCGGGCGAGTTCTGGGCGGCGGACGAGGTTTCGCCGCTTCCGGAGTTCGGAGGCACACGGTCGAGAGTTGAGGGCGGGCGGACGGAGGTTGAAAGCGCCCATGCCTTCGAGCGAGAATTAGACCGGATAATCGCGGGGCGCGCGGAGGGCGTGCCGCTGGCGTACCTTTTGGGATACGCCTGGTTCAACGGGCTGAAAATCGGCGTATCGCCCGGCGTGCTCATCCCACGGCAGGAAACCGAGGGGCTGGCGCTCATCGGGAAGGAGCTGCTCGACGAGGCGGCGAGGCGCAGAAGCGACTTTGGACTTGCCGCGTCGGGGGAATCCGCGGTGCAATCCGGAGTATTGGTTGCTACAGACGAGGAGGACGCATCCGAGCTTCGCGTTCTCGATTTCGGGTGCGGGAGCGGGTGTATCGCGGTGTATCTTGCGCTCGAATTCCCGGACGCGGTCGTGTGGGCGAGCGACAAGAGCGCGGCGGCGATCCGCGCGACGCGCGGGAACCTGAAACGTTACGCGCTGGGGCTGCGGGTGATTCCGGTGCAGCACGACGGACTTGCGGGGCTGTCGGGGCCGGCGAATCTGGATCTGTTAATCAGCAATCCTCCGTACATCGCGGCGGACGACGGGCGGCTGGACGAGAGCGTGCGGCTGCACGAGCCGCAGGACGCGCTTATCGCGCCGGGCGGAGGGCTTCACTATTTCCGGATGATCGCGCGGTTCGCTCCGGGGCTGGTCGCGCCGGGCGGGCGCGCGGCGGTCGAGGTGGGCGAGGGACAGGCGGACGACGTGCGGCGCATCTTCTGGGCGGGCGGCGCGGACGAAGTGGAAGTCAGGCGCGACCTCGCCGGGATTGACCGGTATGTGATCGCCCGGTACAGTTAGCGCGATGGCGGAAATCGTAATCGCGGGCGCGGCCGCGCCGGGAGAATTCTCGGCCGACGTTGCGCACGCGCTCAAATCCGGCGGCGTCGTTTTGTCCACGACGGACACGGTGTGCGGGCTGTTGTGCCGCGATCCGCTCGCGGTTGCGCGGATATTCGATATGAAGTCGCGGCCCGCGGAAATGCCGATCGCGATTCTGGTGAATCCGGACAGCCGCGTCGTTTCGTGGATGGTGCGCGAGCTGCCGCTGGAAAACTGGATGCGGGAACTTTTGCCCGGGCCGCTGACGGTGGTCGTCCCCGCGGACTCGGTGCGCGATTTGCTGCCCGCGGACGCGATATTGCCGGGAACAGCTACCTGTGGGATACGCGCGGTCTACTATCCGCCGCTCTGGCCGGTGATCGAGGCCTGCGGCGGGCTCGTTTTCGCGACGAGCGCGAACCTGCACGGCGCGCCCGCGCCCCGCTCCATCGCGGAGACGGACGCGGCGATACGCGACGCGGTCGATTTGATTTTCGACGGCGGGAGATGCCCGTACGGCGCGGCGAGTTGCGTTGTTGAAATTGCGGACGAAAGGTGGATAATCCGCCGCGATCCGGCGAAAACAGCGGAGCTTTTTGTCGAATGGGCGCCGGAAGAGACAAACCACAGAGACACAGAGATCGCAGAGGATGCTGAAAACGACGCGCTATTCTGGACATGCCAGCCGCTTGTCAAATTCCGCGGCGCAAGGCGCATCGTTTTCCGCGGCAGCGCGTCGATGACTTCGTCCCAGCGCGACATGCTGGCCGCACTCGCAGCGTGGAGCCGTTATAATGCGCGCTCCCTTGGGCCGTAGGCCGGGGCGAGGAAATCATGAGCGACGAAACGAAAGATCAAGACGAACAGCCGGGCGAACCGGAGGCGCTGTCCGAGACCGCGGACCGCGTGATGCTGGAAAAGCTCGAGGCGCTGCGCGCGGCGGGTCTCGACCCTTACGCCGAGGTGCGGTTCGACCGCACTCACAACGCGGCGGAGATAATAGAAGGTTACGACGCGCTGGAAGGCCAGAACGTTCGCGTCGCGGGCCGGATTCTGACGAAGCGGGTGATGGGCAAGGCCGGATTCGCCGACCTGCACGACCAGAGCGGGAAAATTCAGCTTTACTTCAAGCGCGACGATGTTAAGTACGCGCGCGGCGAAGGCGCGCCTCGGCCGGATGGGATCGAAGACTGCGCGGCCGGCCGCGGGCTTTCCGCGTACGAGCTGTACAAGAAACTTGATTTGGGCGACATCATCGGTGCCGAGGGATTCGTATTCAAAACGAAGACGGGCGAGATTTCGATCCACGTGGAGAGCTTCACGCTGCTGTGCAAAATCCTGCGCCCGCTTCCGGAAAAGTGGCACGGCCTGACCGACGTCGAAGCGCGCTACCGCCACCGCTACGTGGACCTCGCGATAAACCGCGAGGTGCGCGACCGCTTCCTGACGCTGTGCAAAGCGAAAAGCGAAATCCGGCGGTTTCTGGAAAGCCGCGATTTTGTCGAGGTGGAGACGCCGCTCCTGCACGAAATTGCGGGGGGGGCCACCGCCGAGCCGTTCGTCACGCACTACAACGCGCTCGACCAGGACATGTACATGCGCATCGCGATCGAGCTGCATTTGAAACGCCTGATCGTGGGCGGGATGGAGCGCGTCTTCGAGATGGGCCGCGTCTTCCGCAACGAGGGGACGAGCGTCAAACACAATCCCGAGTTCACGATGCTGGAGCTTTACTGGGCGTACGCGGACTACGGCGACGTGATGGAGCTGACCGAATCGCTCGTCGCGCACGTCGCCAAAAACGTGTTCGGCTCGTATCTGCGGAGCTTCGGCGGAATCGAACTGGATTTCACGCCGCCGTTCAAACGGATGAAATTCGCGGACGCGATGCGCACGTGCGCGGGCGTGGAGCTTGCGCAGGTGCGCACGCTTGACGCGGTGGTGGCGAAAGCGAAATCAATCGGGCTGGAACTGCCCGAAAAACGCACATACGAAAAGGTGCTGGACGAAATATTCAAGGAGCTCGTCGAGCCGAATTTAATTCAGCCGACTTTTATCTTGGATTATCCGGTCGAGCTTACGCTGCTTGCGAAGCGGCGGCCGGACGATCCGCGGCTGGTTTACCGGTTCGAGCTTTTCGTCGCGGGATTCGAAATCGCCAACAGCTTCAGCGAGGCGAACGATCCGCTCGACCAGCGCGCGAGGATGGAGGAGCAGGTTGAAGAGGCGCGGGCCGCGGGCGAGGAATTCCGCGCGGTGGACGAGGACTTCCTGGCCGCGCTGGAATACGGAATGCCGCCGAACGGCGGGCTGGGAATCGGGATAGACAGGCTGTGCATGCTGCTCTCCGGGCAGCAGTCGATAAGGGAAGTGCTGCTGTTTCCGCAATTGAGGAAGAAGTAAAAAAAAAACTACCCGGACGTGGGGCGAATAGCAATCACGGTTCGCCGGTATGGAGACCGGCGGTATATATATGCGGGAAGGCAGTCGGGCGCACGCAGTGCGCCCCTACCAATCCACATGCCCCTACGCGCTGGCGCCTTCGCCCTTCGCCTCGGACTTGCTTTTCGCGCCGCCGGCGCAGCAGCCGCCCCTCTTGGTTTCCGCCGAGGCTGATGTCGCGCCGGCTTCGCCCTTGTCCTTGTGGCAGTTGCCGTACTTCGCGGCCTTCTCGGCGTCGGTGCATTTTTCGCCCGGCGCGCAATCGGCCTTGGACTTATACGGGCACGCGGCCTTGTCGCCGTCAACGGTCTGCGCGGTCGCGGGCGCGGTGTTTTCGAGCTTGAAATCGGGCCGGATTTCGGCCGTGCGCGAATATGCGTAAACCGCGACCGACAGAACGATCGCGATTGTCAGGGCGAAAACGTAACCTTTCTTCACTATGAATCCTCCATAACAGGTAATCGAGATACTTAATACCCCAATGTAAGGCTCGTTATCGACTTGGAAGGTGAAAAAGATGCTTCCCGGCGCCGCCGGCCCGTCGAAACCGCCCGTTTGTGATAACTACTTGCCGATGAACGAGCCGCTGCCGAATCCGCCCCGCTCCTCCTGCGGCTCGGCCTGCCGGGGCTCCGCCGGCGCGTCTTCACGCGGCACCGCGAATACATACGACGTAAGCACGCCGGTCTTGCCGTAGATACGGACGTAAACGACTATCGGATTGGACGGATCGTCCGCCGGGATCTCCGCAGCCGCGGCCTCCGCGGGCCGCTTTTGCGGCTCGGAAGATTCGGACATCATCATCCCGCCGCCCATTCCGCCGGTTTGCGCGGCCGGTTTGCCTTCCAACTTCGCGCGGTATTTGGCGACGGCGGCCGCACCCTGCGGATGCAGGTTCACAATCGCTATGAAACAATCGCCGGGGCTGTGCGCTTCTTTGTCGTACGCGATCGGCGCGCCGGTGTAGGGATTCTTCCAGAGCAGGTCGTAATTCTCCACCGCGGGCGAGGCCTCGCCCATCAGAATCGCGCCCTGGACGAATTCGATCAAATCGTCGCCCGTGTCCATTCCCGGCGCGGCAAGCTCGACAAGCGCCTTGTTTGCGTTCGGCATCGCGCCGTTGTATTTGTAGTAAAGCGCAATTTGCTCCGCGATGTCGCGGATCGGATTGACGGTGAACGGGGGATCGAGCGGGGAAGCGGCCTCGTCGAGCACTTCAAAGCCGTTCGCGAGCATCCGCTCGGCGGGCGAAAGAAACTGCCAGGTCTGGGACTGGAGCGCCGCGTCGCAGGGATACAGCTCCGGCAGCGCGTTCGGATTGGGAAGCGCCGAGGGCTTGACTTCGCGCTTTTTGCCGAGCTCGATAAGCTCGCGCAAGCGATCGGGCGAATACGAAGCGCCGGGAACCGTGGCCGGAGAAGTGCCGGACAGTTCGCCGCCCTGCCCCGCGTCCTGCGCGAACGCAGTTGCGGCGAACATCATTACGAAAACTAAAAATCCTGCATACCTTTGCATGTCATCCCCCGCCGGAAGGATTTGTTATTGCCGGACAAATTATACAGGAACGGCTGGAGACGATTCACACAAACGCCGCGATGCCCGTCGCGGCCTCGCCCAAAACCAGCGTGTGGATGTCGTGCGTGCCTTCGTACGTGATCACGCTTTCCAGGTTGTTCATGTGGCGGATGACCGGGTATTCGAGCGTTATTCCGCTCGCGCCCAATACCTGGCGGCACTCGCGGGCGACCCGCAGCGCCATCGCCACGTTGTTGCGCTTGGCGAGCGACACCTGCGCGTGGTGCATCCTTCCTTCGTCCTTGAGCACGCCGAGGCGGTGCGCGATCAGCTGCGCGGCGGTGATGTCGGTGAGCATTTCCGCAAACTTCTGCTGCTGGATCTGGAACGAGGCTATCGGGCGTTCGAACTGCGTCCGGCTTTTCGCGTAGTCCACCGCGCAGCCGAAGCAGTCCCGCGCCGCGCCGATCGCGCCCCACGCGATCCCGTAGCGCGCCTGTGTCAAACATGAAAGCGGGCACTTGAGGCCGCGCGCGTCGGGCAATTTGTTCTCCGCGGGAACCTTCACGTTGTCGAATATCAGCTCGCTCGTCACGCTGGCCCGCAGCGAGAGCTTGCGCTTTTGCTCCGGCGCGGAGAATCCGGGCGCGCCGCGCTCGACGAGGAATCCACCGATGCCGTCCGGCGTTTTGGCCCAGACCACCGCGACGTCCGCAATCGTCCCGTTCGTTATCCACATCTTTGCGCCGTTCAGCACCCAGCCGCCGCCGTCCGCAGGATCCGCGCGCGTCACCATCCCGCCGGGGTCGCTGCCGTGGTCCGGCTCGGTCAGCCCGAAACAGCCGATCGCCGTTCCCTTCGCGAGCCGCGGCAGCCAATGATCCTTCTGCTTCTCGCTGCCCCAGGTGAATATCGGGTACATCACAAGCGCCGACTGGACGCTGGCGAAGCTGCGCAGGCCGGAGTCTCCGGCTTCCAGCTCCTGCATTATCAGCCCGTACGCGATGTTGTCCACCGCCGGGCAGCCGTACTTTTCGGGGAGCGTGGGGCCGAACAGCCCCAACTCCGCCATTTCCGGGACGAGGTCGAGCGGGAACGTGTGCGCCTCGAAGTGCTCCGCGACTATCGGGCGGAATCGCTCGTCCACCCACGCGCGCACCGCGTCGCGCATGAGGCGCTGGTCGTCGGAGAGAAGGCTCTCCAGGTCGTAGAAATCGTGAGGGTCGGGGAAAGACACCTTGCAAACCTTTGCGCGATACGCTTATCGCCGCGACCAGATTGTATCATCCGCAATATCTGCCAATTCCAAATTCAAATGTTAAAGCGCGCTTTTCTTGCCTGAAAGTATACAACCGTGAATGTATGCGCAAACGGAGCGGTAAAAATCAAGCCTACTATAAAAGCCAGCAAGCCTGATAATGCGATTAGCCCACCAAGGACTTTAAGAGCCATTGCTTCGGGAAGGTTGCTTGCCGAATACTTAACGCTTTTCCAATTCGCTTTCGGTCCGCTGGCTTCTCCGCTTGCGAAAAGAGGCATTGAAAATTGAATCAAGGTATTAAGCAGAAACAACACAAGCAATGCGGCAGCAAACAGCATAACCAGGCCCCAGCTGAATTCTGGGGGCGGCGGCAATTTGCTTTCGTCAAGCGTGTCATTGAAAGCGATTGACATCGCGAATGCAGATCCCGCGTATCCCAGAAATGCTGCACTGGCAAAAACCACACCAAACACAATACCGAATTCAACTAATCCTACACTTAAGGCGGCCCAGTACTTTCCCTTTAATCCTCCAATTGCCATGTCGACGGTGCATTTCTGTCCAGCCAGCAACCTGAAAAGTAGAATCCAGATACACAGCCCGAATGGTCCAAGAAGCAATTCCAATGCAAACCGAAATCCATTCGCCACATCCTTCAAGGGCGAATGCTCTTGTATCAACTCAAATATCAAACCTAAAAGCCCTGGCAATCCAGAAGCTATTATTCCGATTACAAGACAGATGGCGAATATATCGCCAAAATAACGGCAATGAAACTTGAATGCCTTTTTTAAAATTTGAGTTAACGAATCTGACGGCTCTGCCTGATACGACTCGCCGACGAAGGGCTTGTATGGTCCAATCGGTGGCGATTCGCATTCGCATTTTGATTTCTGCTCGATGATTTCGGGAATCGGCGCCTCCAGTTCTTTCAACTGCTTTCCGCACGCGCGACAAAACACATCGTTGATTTCCGTTTCTTCTCCGCAGAAATGGCAAAAGGAGTATTCCGTTTCCATCGTCTTATTGCCCCGGCAAATTCACGAAGAAGTCAAAACTCCCCCTTCCTCGCTTCGTAGTACGCCATGAAAAATACGAAGTAAAGCGGTGCGGTGAAAATCACACCGATCAAAAGCAGAAGCAGTCCCAGCATCGCCATGAACCCGGCTATCAGCGAAAGGAGAAACACTTCCCAGTAGTGCCGCCAGACGAAAACCACACTGCGCGTTATCGCGCGCCAAAAATCATGCTCGTCGTCGGCGATGAGCGGCATTACGAAATTGACGAAGAGCATCACGAGCCCGATGAGCACTATAGCGATTACATAATTGAAGATAAGCCCCTTCCAGAAATCCCAGTCCTCGAATTTGGACGGATCGTTCATCGCCAAAAGCTGGATTATCGAGCCGCCCATCGTGATGAAAACAATGGCCAGGACCGGAACTGCCGTGAGAAATCCCTGGACAAGGGTCGCGATCAGCGCGGGCACGTATTTTTCGGAAAGGCACGAGAACGCGTCGCCTATGTCTGTCCGGTGCCCGCGGATCGTCTTCAGAAACACGAAATAAACGCCCACGAGGATCGGCGAAACCAGGAACTGCGCGAGGTTGCCGACGAACGGAATGAACGCCGCTATCATCGCGGCGAACATAACGATCAGCATCATCACCCAGTACGTTCCGAAAAACGCGCCGAAATTGGCGAAGTACATCCGGAACGCTTTGGAAATTATTTCGCTCAGCGAGTCTTGCGCGACCGGTAGGTCGGGATGCGGGATCGCTTCGACGCAGGCGAAATGCCGCGGCGGCTGGGCTTGGTACTGCCGCGCGTAAGGTTGGCCCGGCGCAGAAGGCGCGCCGGAAGCCGGGCCGGGACTGCCCCACTGCGGCGCGTTCGCGTCCGGCTGCGGCGGAGCGCGGTGCTCCCCAGGTGAGGCTGCCGCGCCTGGCCCCCATTGCGGAGAGGCCGGGCAGGATTGCTCTTGGGCGTCGATTCCGGAAGGCGCAGCTGTTGGCGCAGGCGCGGCTCCGGAAGGCGGGGCTGTGGAAGGCGGCGCGTACGAGCGCGCGGGCGCGGAAAGCTCGGAGCCACAGGATACGCAGAACTTCCATCCTTGCTCGTTGGCCGCCCCGCACTTGCTGCAGTAGTTGGACATTTGGTCCTCGATAACCGAATTTGAATTCCCCGCACAGATAATAGCATTTTGAGGGAACCTCCCCCTGCTATACTCAGTCCAACCGCGGGCCGCGGGCGCGCCGCGGGGCCAGAGGAGCTTATGCACGACGAAGATTTCGACACGAAAGGCGATCCGGCGGTATCCGTCGAGAGAGACAAGGAATCCGCCTCGGAGCAGGCGACAATCGTCAGCGATTCGGGCATCGTGGACGGCGAGCGCACGGTAGTGGCGTCTCTTGGCGCGGACGCGGGCTTGGAGGCGACCGTCGTCGCCTCGCCGGACGCGGATCGCACGGTGATCACCGCCGCGCTTTCGGGAGACGCGACGGTCGTCACGGGCGCGGGCGGGCTTGTCGCGGCGCCGGTGGAGCAGTTCAAGCCCGTCGTCGAAATGGCGGTGTCCGCGCAGTTTCCGTACGCGCTCGCCCGCCAGAAGACGACGAACCATGTTCTGGTCGAGGCATCGAGCTTTTTCGAGGGCCGGGAAACCGCGCGCGCGCCGGTCGCGGTCGCGCTCGTGTTGGACAAGAGCGGCTCGATGGAAGGCCGCCCGATGGAGCAGCTCAAAATCGCGGTCAAGTATCTGGTCGACCGGCTCACGCCCGCCGACTTGCTTACGATAGTCGTCTTCGGCGAAGAAAGCGAAGTCGTGATGCCGCTGCGCCGGGTTCTGAACGCGAACCTGATCAAACAGCACGTTGACGCGATCCGGCCGCGCGGGACGACGAACCTGTGGGGCGGAATCTCGGACGCGGTAGTGCAATTGCTCTCCACGCAGGCGCCGCACCATTTGAAGCGCGTATTGCTTCTCACCGACGGCGAAGCGAACGAGGGGATCACCGACTACCAGAGCATCGTGAGCGAGGTGCGAAGCCGGCACGCGTCCGGCATCAGCTTTTCCACGCTGGGGATGGGCATCGAGTACAACGAGGAGCTGATGATGGCGATCGCCAAGAACACCGGCGGGAACTATCACTTCGTCGAGCATCCGGACGAAATTCCGAAGGTGTTCGAGCGGGAGCTCGGCAGCCTTTTCGGCGTGGTGGGCAACGAGCCGGAAATTAGGCTGAAGCTGCGCAAGGGCGTGAGCGTCGCGCGCGTGTACGGCCTCGAATACAAGGCGGAGGGGCGCGAGGTGACGATCGGGCTGCCCTCGCTTGAGGCGGGGACGACGCAGGCAGCGCTAATTGAGCTCGCGATAGAGCCGCATCCTCCCGCGCGGTTCAAGAAGCTGGAGGTCGAGCTTTCGTACAAGCCGTTCGGCGGAACCGAGCGCGTGACCCAGCGCGCGGGCGTCGTGTTCGAGTTCACGCTGGACAAGGACAAGGTGCGCGGCCATGAAAGCGAGCGGGTGCGGCAGGCGCTGGCGACGAGGGACGTCGCGGCGCAACTCGAACGCGCGGCGTCGCTTGCGGGCAAGGACGCGCAGACCGCGACGATGATCGTATCGCAAGCCGAAACGCAGCTTCTGGCGAGCGGCCGAAGCGAGGACGCGACGATAATCGCGGGTGTAGCGGCGAAGATGAAAACCGGACAGGTGGACGCGGCGACGAAGCTACTTTCGGGCGCGCGGTTCCGGCTCGACCAGGACAAGACGCAGATTCAGAAGGCGCCAAATAGGTGATTCGATGACAGAAGAAAAAACATTGCTTGCGGGAAGCGCAACGGAGGAGGCCAAAGCACTGCCGGTTGCGCCATGCCCAAACTGCGGCGAAGCGGCGCTTGACGCCGACGGGTACTGCGCGGAATGCGGGCTGGATTTGACCGCGCCGGAGGACATCGGGAAGCTGGAGCCGGAGGCTCTGCTCGCTGGAGTCGTGCTGCTGCGGCTGTGCGCGCCGGGGGGGGAGCCGTGCGAATTCCCCGCGGGGACATTCACCATCGGCCGCGCGGATGCGGATTTCACTGTCGCGGACGCTTATGTGAGCAGAAAGCACGCGGAAATACGCGTCGCCGACTCCGGAATATCGGTCGTGGACCTCGGAAGCACGAACGGCAGCTTCGTCAACGGCGAGCGGCTGGAAAAAAACGCGCCGCGGGAGCTTGCGCCGGGCGACGTTCTCAAGTTCGGCCAGACCGAAATCGCGTGGGAATTCATGGGAAAACAAAGTTCGAGGTTGGGAGTTGAGAGTTCGGAGTTGGAAAAAGACAAAAAGGAAGCCTTGGATGTCGCGGATTCTGCAGATTTGGAAGCGGGATTGGAAACGCCGGAATCCGGACAGGCCGCATCGCAGGACGCATCGGACGGGGGGGGGCGTGAAACCGAGGCGGCGGCGGCGGAATCAGAGACTATCCCTTCCGGATGGCGTTTGGTTTGCACGAGCCGGGAAATGCCGCCGATCGAGCTGCCGATGGGCGCAACCGTTCTCGGCCGCAAAGCGGGAAAATGCGATGTCGTTATATCGGGCGACGGTTATATTTCTGGCGCGCACGCGAAAATCGACGTCCGGGAGGACGGCATTTTCATCACCGACCTCGGCAGCACGAACGGGACATATGTCGGCTCCGAACAGCTTCCGCCGAACGCGGAGCGGGCGCTCGCAGAAGGCGAAAGCGTGATGCTCGGAGAAACCGAGCTGCGGTTGGATCGCTCATAGGCCGGGGGCAAATCGTTGACATTCGCCTGTTTGGACAGTCCCGCGTAGGCAGCTTGCAGAGTACCTCCTCGCAGTTTCTATCTCGACAGTGCTGCTGCCAATTTCAAATTCTGAAATCCAAACAAAACCATTAAACGCCAAATGGCGTATTCCTTTCAATGGTGCAAAACTTCCGGGATTTAATCACCTTGAGTGTTGCGCCTCATTCGTTAATCTGCCGCTTCCTTGCTTGAATTACCCTCCTTATGCTACAATCCCGCCATGCCCAAGCGGGTGCGGATGATGCTTCTTGCGGCGGCGCTTGTCCTCACGCTGCTCCTTTCGCTCGGCACGCTCGTTTCGTTCTGGCGGCAGGATTACCTGCTGGGAAAGGAACTCGCGAAGCGGGAGGAGATATACAAGGCGCTCCAGGACAAGCACCTGGACGTTCTGCGCGAGACGAAGCAATTAAAGGAAGATTCAGATTTCCAAAAGCGGTTCCTCAAGGAGGAATTCGGCTACGTGGAGAAGGACCAGATTCCGATAATCACAAGCGAGGAAAAAGGCAAGTCCGCCCCGGAAGATAATAAAGGCGAGTAGTTGGCCTTTGAAATTACCGCACCAATAAATATACCGCCGAGCTCCAAATCGGCGTGGCGGCTATTCCTCGGCCTGATTGTTTTCCTTATCGCCGCCGGATTCGCTTTCCTCCGAACCGCCTTCTTCGGAATCGCCTTCCCCCTCCCCTGATTCCTCCGGCTCCTCGATGTAGTATCCGGGTATAACCATCCCCCAGTATTCAGCGGGAATTGACGGGTCTTCGGGAACGACGTCGCCTTCCGGCACGGCCCCCGTTTGGATTTCGACGCTTTCGCGGATCAATTCGTCAATGGATTTTGCTTCGCCGGATTCATTGGCGGTCGGCTCACCGCCTTCCGCCTCCGCTGGTGTTTCGACGGCCACGGGCGGCGTTTCCGCGTTTTCCGTTTCCGCCGCCTCTTCAGGCGTTTCTTCGGCAATAACAGGCTTCAATTCAACGGGCGCCGCGGATTCCGATTCCTCTTCTGGTCCCGGCTCACGTTTGAGAATCAGAATTCCGTCTCCCGGCTTCTTTTCCGGCTGCGCGGATTCGCTCGCGTCTGCGGATTCACCGTCAGTCTGCTTTTCGGGCGCATGCAGCTTTGACGCGTCCGGTTCATCCGTTGCGGCATACATAGTTTCATCATCCACATCGGCAGCCCCGGAATCATTAGCAGGTTCCTCATTCTTTCCAACTTCGCCGTCTTTCTTTGGTCTGCCGATGACAATCGCCTCGTTCTTGTGAGGAGTTGCGTCGTCCGCCGGTTCTTTGAGCAAGTCCCGCGTTTCGCCTTCACCTGAAAACGCGGCCTCTGCCGGCGCTTCGGGAACGGGCAATTCGCGCGAAATATCCTCAAGCGGCAGCTCGTCAATCGCGCGCCCGCTCACGTAATCGTCCAGCGTGGAATAAAGCTTCTCGTCAGCGCCCAACAGCGCAAGCCCTTCGTCGGTGCGCTTTTTCACATCCGGATTCAACGCCGGGGACGCTTTGGCAAGATTGTAGTACCGCTCCGCCATTCCAAGGTCGCCCGTGCGCCGGTACAGCTCCGCCAAGTGGTAATACACCACCGGCACTTCGCCTACGGTAAGCTGGCCTTGGTTGAGCGCCTCCTCGAACGCGGAAATCGCGTTCTCCTGGTAGCCGCGCATTTTTTCCAAAAGCCCTTCGCCCGTCAGCTCGGACATCAGCGCCGCGCCGGAATTTGCGGGAGCGCTTCCGGCTGCGGATGCAAGCTCCGCGAACGAATTGAGGGCGTGCTTCGCGCGCGCGGTCTCGCCGCGAGCGAGCCAGTAAAGCGAAAGGATTCCCATCGCGGGATACGCGCGCCCGCCGTCCAACAGCAAATCGCCGAAATACGACGGGATTTCGATAGAGTCCTCGTACAGCGATTTGGGGGAGGGCACCGAGCCGCTTCCCGCAGTTGCAGTCCGCAGGTCGCTTTCAAGCTTCGCCGCCACTCTGGCCCAATCCGGATGCTCGCTCCAGAAACCGGTGCGCAGCGCGTAAGCCGCGTTGAGCCACTGCACCGCGCTGTCGCGCTCCGGCGCGCCTGATTTTTCGATAAGCTTCGCCGCGCGTTCGAACTCGTCCCACGGCGAAGACGACGGCTTGGATGCGCCTTGTCCGTCCTTCGGCGCGATATTGTCGCGGTACCAGCGCGACGCCGCGCTCTCTCCTTTCCACAGCGCGGACGCGGGCTCCGCGCAGAATCCGCACTTCGGACAAACCGCCAACCGCGCGGAATACAGTTCGGTGGTCGCGAAGCTGGATAAATCAGGCACGAGCCGCAGACAGAAATCGCGATCCTGAATCAAATGCCCGCGGGGCAATTTTTTAGGGGCGTAATCGAACTGCGTACCATCCACCGGACAAACGAGATGGACGACGTCCTGCGCGGGATTCGCGGCATCCGCCGGCGCGCCCGCTCCAGCTTGCGCGCGCGCGGGAGCTGCAAAAAGCATTGCGGCGAGAAAGACGGCCGCTCCCCGAAGCGGCGCAATTTGTGGCGGCGCAGGTTTTCCGCTAAGAAAACTCAAACGCATTGAATATTATACATCATACATCAATAATGTCGGATACTTCCGAGCGCCCGGAAATCCTGAAGCGCGCGCCCGCGCGCGGCTCCCCTCCGTCGAATGTGACCGGTACGACCTCCGGCCTGTCGGGCGCGTCGCCGGGGAAATTGCGGACGACCAGCGCCGTCCTGTCAACGTCCAACAGCAGATAGCTTCCGACCGGGTACGTCCCCAGCCGAAGCGAAATCTTCCCCGCCACGTCCGGATCGAAGTGGCTCCCCGCGCTCTGGAGCAGGAGTTCGAGCGCGATAGGCGGCGCCACCCTGCCCTGATGCGCGCGCGTCGTCGTCAGCGCGTCGTAAACATCGCAACAGGTCAGCCACCGGGCAAGCGCTGGGATATCCTCGCCCGCCTTCCCAGCCGGATAGCCCGTGCCGTTCCACTTTTCGTGATGCCCTTCGATCATCCCGCGGATTTCCGGCGCGACTTCGATTGCCGCTGCAAGATGCTTCATGCTGTGAGAAACATGATCGCGAACCGCATTCCACTCATCTTCCGAAAGCGCGCCCTGCTTGAACAGAATCGTCCCCGGCACGTGCGCCTTGCCGATGTCGTGCAGCAGCCCGCCCATCGCTACCTGCGCCTTGCCCACCTCTTCCGCCGCGCCGTCCATCACCGACAAAAGCAATACCGCGACGTTTACGCCGTGCCGCGTGTAATACAAATCCGGCGACGGCGTGTCCAGCGGCTTGTACACTTCTCCGCCGGTGAACTTCACCCTTTCCGCAAGCTCATTCGCGCAATTAAAGAGGGGGGAGAAGTCGGTAAGAGTGCCGTTTGCAGCATCAAGGAATGCCGCCGCGGAAGCTGCTACCGCGCGATCGTATATCTCGTGTGGAACTGCCGATTCCACCCCCGCTTCCGCCAGCAGCGCGTCCCTGCGTTCCGCCAGCTTCTCGCGGTGCAGCGCGGGCAGCGCGCCCACGCGCTCGCGCATCCGGACGGCCAGCGATTCGAGCGGCGTGGTCAGCTCCTTCACGCCCCGCCTCTTGAGCCGGATGAACAGCTCCGGGGTGACCGGATGCCCCTGCCTGAGCAGGAACTCGCGGCCGAGAAATATGTCGGACTCGTAGCGCTCGCCGGAGCGGATCGAGTGCATCGGAAATGCGTGTTTCGCCATTCGCAGCCTCCACCTGGGGACGCGCCAATGATACACCGGAATACCCTGCTGGGGTGATAGAATCGCCCCGCCGCGACGCTTGTGAACCGCGGCCGGGAAGCCACAAGGAGAAGATGCAGGATGATAGTCAGCCCCGGATTCGTGAACATTCTCGAACTCATCGACCGCGAGGCGCAGGTGCAGGGCGCGGGCGTTGACCTTTCGCTGCGCGACATCAGCCGGTTCGCCGGCACCGGCGCGCTGGACTTCACGAACCAGCTCCGGCGCCTGCCCGACACCGCGGCGATCGAGTGGCAGGACCCGCTCGGAAACGAGCTTACCGACCCGTCGCTGTCAGAGCAGGCGCGCACAACCTACGGCGGATACGCGGAGCTCGAGCCGGGCGGATACCTTGTGCGCTACAACGAAATCGTCGAGGTTCCGCCGGACGCGATCGGCGTCATCCTCCCGCGCTCCAGCCTGATGCGCAGCGGCGCGACGCTTTTTTCCGCGGTGTGGGATCCGGGCTACCGCGGCCGCGGCCAGGGGCTTTTGTCCGTGTGGAATCCGCTGCGCCTTTACCGGAACGCACGCATCGGCCAGATTTTCTTCATCCGCCTCGAAGGCAAAACGAAGCGCCTCTACGACGGCGATTACCAGGGCGAGGGAGTATAGCCGCAGGAAGCCGCCGGGCCGCCGCGGCGCCCGATTCGGCGGCCGCCGCTTTCCGCCGGTTGCCGCCGCCATATCCGCCGCCAAAATATGCGCGGGTTCGGGCCGCCGTACCTGTGCCGAACCTGTGCCAAACTGCGCGACGCGGGGAAAGCGCCCTTGGGATCGCGAGGAGTTGAAAGCAAAAGCAAGACCACAGAGACACAGCGGCGCGTCGCTGGAAGAAGCAGGAGAGGCGGGCGGACGCGCACTGCAAGCTGGACAGTTGACGGTTTGACAGTTGACAGTTGGACTGTTGACAGTTAGCAGTTGGCAATTGAAACCAACGCCAAATCGCCCAGTGCGCGAAGCGGCTGGCAACCCCAAACTCGGAACTGTCAACTCGCAACCGTCAACTAGCCTTTCTGCTATAATCAGGAGGATGTCCCCCAGGATTTAGAGTTGGAGAGCGGAGGGCAATGTTCTATCACCCTTGCCAAGCCGCCCACGCGGGGCGCCGGGCCGAGGCCCTCGGCAAAGCCGTCTACACCTGGTGCACGACCGGCCGCTCGAACTGGCTGGAGAGGGGATTTCACGTCCACGATGTGGCGGGATACGTCCTGATGCCGTCGGAAACGGACGAGTGGGTGGAAATGGAGGAGGATGGGGAGGAACCGCCAAACATCTGATTCTTGAAACCAGGTCGTTTTCATTGACAAGATTTAAGAAAAGCAGTATATTTACTTTGTTTGTCTTAAATGATCTCCTTTGGAGGATAGATTCATGTCCAAGAGAATTAAGAAATTAAGTGAGCCTGTCAGTTCGACTGGTGATGTCTCCGCGATTTATGCAGTTTCGGGAAAAAGCCTCGGAGTAAAATGTTACCGAGGTTTTGCATCATTGGCAGTTCTTTCTCAAATGTCGCAAGCCGACGAATATAATCAGTCAAACAACCCCCAAGGAATGCAAAGGGAGTTAAGTTCAAGTCACGCACGAAGGGCTTACGAGTATGCGGCGTCAGATGCAGCTGATAAACCCCGCCTTTGGCCAGAAATCATTTTGAATATCAGAAAGCGTGACTGCGTAACTATCGAGAAAAAGGCACCCACCAAAGGTCCAAAGGGCTTTGAGATGGATTTTGTCAAGATTAAAATTCATTGGAACAAGATCAAAGAACTTAAGCCGCGCGAAGTGGCCATTTCACGAGTTGATGGAAATCATCGACTTTACTACGCAGGAGGGGACAAAAAACTTCCAGCACTTCACAATGTTCTTTCTCCCTTTTGCATTATGGATTCCGTGGACATCGATAATGAGAAAAGGATTTTTGCAACAATCAATAGTGAACAAAGAAAATTAAACGTAAACCATCTGCTTACTCTTGAATACCATACGATTCCTGAGACCACAAAGAAAAAGGAGAATTTAGAATTATGGCTTGCAGGTAAACTTCATGAAGATAAGTTAAGTCCGTTTTACAAGCGAATTCACTTCGCTGGCCGCAAGGAAAAGGGCGATACATACCTCATCAGAATAAAGGCTCTTATTGATGGACTTAATCATTTCCTTAAAGGCTTTGACACTGATGAACTTCACAATTACAGTTACATTTACGAAGTAACAAATGCGTTTTTCAACGCCGTTGCAAAAACATGGGCAATCGAATGGAATGATAAGCTGAATTACAAGCTTATGACAAATACTGGCCTACAAGCCTTGGGACAATTTGGAGCCGCACTTCTTGGGCATTTTTCCTATGCAAACCAGCCATGTAATCAAGATAATTTTGCAGTATGTATGGAAAAAGTTGCTCATGGAGCACCCGATTTCTGGAAGAAGAAAGGCGGTTGGGTAGAGCCATACTCGTCCAGGGCAGGTGCTGTTGCAATTGCCAAGGAGCTTGATTGTACTACTAACCATCTTGTCTAACGCTCTTTTGGAATTCGTTAATGGTGTCGATCGGGCGTTTTCCCATGTTGCGGTAGCCATGATGTGGACGCTCG
>JABRWB010000081.1 GCA_039961635.1 bacterium | reverse complement strand
TATGCGGTCCTTGAATGTCAAGTGATGGTACTCTTTCAACGGTGCAACACCTCCGGGCTTGAATCACCTAGAGTGTTGCACCTCATTCATGAATGTGCCGAGTTCAAAATGCGATGTGCCTCCCTGCTATTATCTTCCCGTGGGGTACAAGGCGGATAAAGGGGCTTTCCGCGCGCGCGCCGCGCGCCCTTTCGCCGCAATTAAACGCCTTTTCGGCGCGTCCGCGCCTGCGCGATTCCGCCTGAAATTCGCGTTCGCGGCGGTGCTTTTTTGCGTTGCCGTACCCGTTCCCGCGGCCGCGGCCTCCGGCGATGCGATCCGCATCGGCCGCCCGCCCGCCCCGAAATCGCCGGTTATTTCTGCGGAAGCTTCGGCCGATTCCCACGAACCCGATTCCGGCGCGGTTTCTTCCCCGGATCCGCCGACGAATGGCGAACCCCCGCCGACGGAAAACCGCGTCCCCGTGCCCGGCACGCTGATCGCCGATACCATCGAGTATTCGCCCGACGGCGTCGTCACCGCATCGGGTGGCGTCGTTTTCGAAAGCCCGGGGCTGGTGCCGGACGGAACCGTGCGGCTGTCCGCGTCCGAGCTTGTTTTCGACACGAAAACCGGATTGATCGAATCCGAGGGAGCGGTGACGTTCGAAATTGTCGAAACCGGGGTGTACCTGACCGGCGAGCGGCTGACCTTTTCGATTAACGACAGGACGGGCGGATTAGACGGCGTTTCCGGCTCGGTGCCGGTGGAGCGCGGCGCGGGATTCCCGCCGTCGCGCATCTTCATATTGGAAGGCGACCTGACCGTGGACGCATCCGGCGGGGAGACCAAGCTCATGCTCCGCGGCGCGAAATTCTCCACCTATCCTTACGACGACACGGATTTCTTCATTTCGGTAAAAAGCGCGGAGCTGGTGACGGGCGAATATTTCACGCTAAAAAAAGTGAGCGCGACCGCAAGCGGATACCGGATTTTCTACTGGCCGCACGTGCGGGAAAGCCTGATCGAGTCGGAAGGCGCGTTTCGAAGCGTATTTCCTACGCTCGGCTATTCGGGCGACGACGGCGCGCGTGTGTTCTATCGCCCGGAGTACACAATCGGCCCGTTCACGACGCAGTTCAATCTGGACTACTGGACGAAGCGCGGGCTGCTGCCCGAATTCGACCATTACGCGACCGCCGGCGATTTCCGATTCGGTGTTAAGCACGGCGAAGTCTGGGCGCGCGACGTGCGCGGCGACACCGCGATTTTCCGCGAGCGGATTAACGCGTACGTCGCGTTCGAGCGCGAGTACAAGCGCGGGCCGGTCAAGTCTCTCGAAAGCCGCATCGAAGCAGGGCGGATAAAGCAGATCGAGCCGGATTTGACGGGCGAGCGCTACCTGGCTGAAGTGGATTTGTCGTTCCGCGAGCACTTTTTCAGCGAGCGCGCTTTCATTGGAACCGGCGCGGGCGTGGCTCACCGGGAGTACCGCGGCCTGCCGTCCGATCGTTTTACGGTATACACGGGGCGGCTGACTTTGGGCAAGCGCCACTTATTCGGAACGGACAAGGTCGAGCTGCGATGGCATCCGAAACAGGGCGAAGCGGCATTCCGATTCGACGACCTTTACAACGAGCTTGAGCTGACCGGCGTCAAGCACGTGAGAGTGAGCGAAAAGTGGATGGCCGTGGGCACCGCGCTCTACGATTTCGACAATTCGGAATTCGACCAATTGTCGCTGGAAATCAGGCGGCTCAACAAGGCTTATACCATCGGCGCAGCCTGGGATTTCGCGCTTGGATCGGGCTTCCTCACCTTCGACGTGAGAATGTGGTAAGCGCGCTAATTCCAGCGGTTTTCAACATTCCGGAAATTAAAAGTTTTTTTTTCTACGATGTGGAACTTTTGAGAATTTCGGGTATCCTATAAGTGAGGGGCGGGTTTGCGCGCCCCTTGTCGGGCGATTCGTTTTATGGTGCGGTCTTTGGCCGCTTGTTTTGCACGCTTGCTGCGGCGCACGCGTGCTCGGCGCCGCAGGAAGGGGGAATGGCCGATGGATGCTGGCGTTATTATTTTCGGCCTCGTTGGCATAGTCGTTCTTGCCGTCATAATTTCAATCGCCTCCCGTCCCCGCCGGATAATCGAAAATGGCCAGGATGCCGATATCGAGCGGATTTACGCAGCCAATCCCTGGGCACAGAAATTCGGGCAGTTCACAGTGGACAAAAAATACTCTCATTCGGCCTCGGATCGAAAATACGAGGAGAGATACCCGGACGCGCCCGAGTTCAGGGATTACCGCGCGGAGGATCTGTTGGACGAGCGGAAGTACAAGGAGGCGGAGGAATATCTTCGGCAGATGGCCGATATCGCCAAAGCCGAGGGTAACAACCGGCGGCTCACCACTTACCGCTACTATTTCGGCAGGTTGATAGAGTTCCGCCAAAAATATCCGGCGCAGCAATCGGAAGAGAGCGACTCGAGGATAAGGGCTGTCAGGCATTGACGCCCGGGTATTTTCCGGAGATTGTCCTCCGGAGAGCGATCGCGCGCGCAATCACTGTATAATCGCGGCGCCATGCTGTCCACGCTTCACACCGCGTCGATAGTCGGTCTGGAGGCCGAGCCGGTTCTGGTCGAATGCGACCTCGGAATGGGGCTGCACGCGTTCAACATCGTCGGCCTCGCGGACAAGGCGGTCAAGGAATCAACCGACCGCGTTCGCAGCGCGCTCCAGAACAGCGACCTCGAATTCCCGCAACACAGGATAACGATAAATCTTGCGCCCGCAGACCTGCCCAAGCAGGGGACGCACTTCGACCTGCCGATCGCGCTCGGAATCGCGGTGGGCAACGGCCAGTGCGCGCAGGACAAGCTGGAAGGGTTTCTGATAATGGGCGAGCTGGGGCTGGACGGCAGCCTTCGTCCGGTCGCAGGCGTCCTTCCGACGGCGATACTCGCCCGCGATTTGAAACTAAATGGCGTAATCGTCCCGCGCGAAAACGCGCGCGAAGCCGCGGTGGTTTCAGGACTGACCGTGATGGCGTTTGAGTATCTTGCCGAGCTGATCGCGTGGGCGCGCGGCAACCTCGCGATGGATCCGTATCCGCCGGTTGAAGTTGCGGATCTTCTGCGCGAGTCGCATATTCCGCTTGACTTCGAAGACGTGCGCGGCCAGGAGCAGGCCAAGCGCGCGCTCGAAATCGCGGCCGCGGGCGGCCACAACATGATCATGGTCGGCCCTCCGGGCAGCGGCAAAACGATGCTCGCCAAGCGGCTTCCGAGCGTGCTTCCGTCGCTGTCCGTTGAGGAAGCGCTGGAGGTGACGCGAATTTACAGCGTCGCGGGATTGCTCTCGCGCGACACGGGCGTGGTCACCGAGCGTCCTTACCGCAGCCCGCACCACAGCGTTTCTCTCCCCGGACTGGTCGGCGGCGGGACGATCCCGCGCCCCGGCGAAATCAGCCTCGCGCATCTCGGCGTGTTGTTCCTGGACGAGATGCTCGAATTTCCCAAGCATGCCCTTGAGCACCTGCGCCAGCCGCTTGAGGACGGCGAAGTTACAATCAGCCGCACCCAGCTTTCGCTGACGTTTCCGAGCCGGTTCATTTTGGTCGGCGCGCTCAACCCGTGCCCGTGCGGTTACTACGGCGACCCGGTCAAGGCATGCAAGTGCCGGCCCGGCGACATTCAGAACTACTGGAAAGGGCTGTCCGGGCCGGTGTGGGACAGGATAGACATAACCGTCGAGGTGCCGCGCATCCCGACGGAAAAACTCGCGCGCGTGGAGCCGACCGGCGAGCCGAGCGCCGCGATAAGAAAGCGCGTGGAAAACGCGCGTCGGATGCAGGCCGCGCGGTTCGCGATAGTCGACGCGGAAGCGGCGGAGAAAGCCGCGAAGGAGCAAGCGGAAAAAGATGCCGCGGCCGCCGCATCGGAGCATCATTCGATACGCGACCACACCTGGGGCGCGGCGAAGGAGGGCGACGAGGAAGCATCGGACGGCCCGCTCTCGCCGGAAGAAGCGCTGCAGATGATGGGCGGCAAATCGTCGCGCCGCCGAAAGCCCGCGGCGAAGGAGCGCTCCGAGCGGCAGGCGGGGCTGCGGGCGATCATGTCGCGCGGCGGCGCGTTCGCTGCGAAGCGCCCGCTCACGAAGGTCTACTGCAACGCGCAGATGACGCCCAAGATGGCGGCGAGGTTCTGCCCGCTGGACGAACCTTCGATGAACCTGCTGATAAGGGGCGTCGAAAAATTGGGGCTTTCGGCGCGGGCGTTCGAGCGTATCAAGCGCGTCGCTCGGACGATCGCGGACCTGGACGAAAGCGAAGCGATAAAGATTTCGCACGTGGCGGAGGCGATCCAGTACCGCGCGGGCGAAGGGAAGTTCGGGCTGTAAATGCTCGATGCCGAAATTTGGAAGCGCCAAAGCGGGTAAAATATAATCGCCATCGGCGGGTGATTTGCATGAACGGACGATTTACAGCAACCGGAGTAGTGGACGAAGACGGCGTAGTCGTCATCAGGCTCAAGACCGATCTTCCGCCAGGAAAAAAGGAGTTCGCCATCGAACCTATCGACACACCGCGTCCGGAAGTCGACCGGGAAAACTTTGAATGGCCGGTGATTTACAGCGGCCCGTTGACAGACAGGTTCTCGGTCGACAGGGAGGACATTTATGGCGAACGGGGCTGAAGAACCGGTATTCGTAGACTCAAACATTCTTATATATGCCAGCATCAGCACTTCGCAGTTGCACTTGTCCTGCAAACGTACGATTAACGAATTGGTAGCGAACGGATGCGAGTTGTGGGTGAGTCGCCAAGTTATCAGGGAATTCCTCAGTGTTATGACGCGAGACGATTATTACCTCGCCAGCATGCCAAGATCAAAGGTGCTGGCCTTAGCGGCGGAATTCCGGCGCTTTTTCCGCCTGGCCGAGGAAAGCGAGGCGGTGACCGATCGCCTGCTGCAGATTCTTAATGACTTTAAAGTATCCGGCAAGCGGGTTCACGATGCAAACATCGTCGCCACGATGCTCGTTTGCGGGGTAAGGCGGCTAGTCACTTCAAACGCAAGGGACTTTGCCCCATTTGCGGAACTGATCGACTTGATCGGCGTTTCCTAGCCGACGCGTTCGCCGGCCGTCCAATTGCCGCAGGCCATCTCCGATTTCAGAATAGCCCGCGGATAGGGAGGGTACAAGATGTTGCCAGAATGAAATCCCTGTTCGGGCAAGGAGACCGCCATGTCCATCCGTCCCGTTAAACGTCTTTCCAAGTCCCGCCCCACGCTTGAAGGCGCCGGGGTGCATCTCAACCGCGCGTTCGGGTTCGGCGACACGGGCCTGGTCGATCCATTTCTGCTGCTCGACGATTTCCGCAACGAGCGGCCGGAGGATTACCTTGCGGGCTTTCCCTGGCATCCGCACCGAGGAATCGAGACGATAACGTACGTCCTCGCGGGCGAGGTGGAGCACGGCGACAGCATCGGCAACAGCGGCACTATTTCCGCGGGCGACATCCAGTGGATGACCGCGGGCAGCGGGATAATCCACCAGGAAATGCCCAAGGGCGACACGCAGGGGCGGATGCACGGCTTCCAGCTCTGGGCCAATTTGCCCGCGGCGCTCAAAATGACGGCGCCGCGTTACCAGGAAGTGAAGTCGGCGGACATACCGGAAGCGACCGACGACGACGGGACGCGCGCGCGCCTCGTGTGCGGCAGCTTCTGGGGGATGCGCGGCCCGGTCGAGGGGATCGCGGCCGATCCGGTTTACGTGGACGTTTACGTTCCGCCGGGAGTGCGAAAGTCGCTGCCCGTCGAAACGAAAAGCAACGCGTTCGCGTACGTTTTCGAGGGCGCGGGGCGGTTCAGCGGCGCGAGCGATCCCCAGCCGGTTCCGACGGAAATCACGGACAGGCCGGACGTAATCGTGCCGGTGCTCGCGGACAACCGCTCGCTGATTTTGTTCGACACGGGAGATGAGGTGACGGTCGAGGCGGGCGAAGAGGGCATCCGGTTTCTACTCGTATCCGGACGGCCGCTGAAAGAGCCCGTCGCATGGCATGGCCCGATTGTGATGAACACGCAGGAAGAGCTGAAGGAAGCGTTCGACGAATTGAAGCGCGGTACGTTTTTGAATCCGCGTTAATCCGCGTTCAAACAGCGAAGAGTTTCACTTCCGTTGCAAATTCGAAAGACAGCCTGCCTAAATCGAATTCCTGAATTCGTACAGAGTGCCGAGCATCGAATACACTTCGTTGTAAACGAGGCCGTTCGGGAAGTTGTTGACGTAATCTTCAAGCTCGGCGATCGCATAGTCCATGTCGGACGCGACGTAATAAACGTCGTCCTGCGTCAGCGTGCCGTACTGGTAGCCGTTGTTGTAACGCACCATCGCATCGAGCGCGAGAAACATTCCATGAAAAGCCTGGACGACTCCGGACGTCGGCAGCGTGTTGCGCGCGTCGTCCATGACGTAAAACAGCGACGCGGAGTTTTCCATCATGAAATTCTCGTCCACGTTCATCAGAAGAAAAATGACGACAAGGTTGGCGATACCGCTGTAGTAGGTTCCCGGCGAGCCGTTCAGCACAAGGTCGAGCCACTGGTACGCAGCGTCCGAATAGGCGGGATCGAAGTTGTATTCCGTCCAAAGAAGAAAATTGAAAAATCCCATCAGGCTCTGCACGTACGGGTCGTAGGTAGAGATATTGACCGCGTGCTCCAAGGCCTCGTTCGCCTTTTGTACGTAATAGCGCCGGTCGGGGCCGGAGGCGCTCGACGAAAAACCGTGGTATGTCATTCCCAAAAGCGCCCAGGCGCGGCCGTAATTCGGATCGGCTTTTACCGCGAGTTCAAGCAGCCTTGCACCTTCCTGCTCGCGTGACGGATCCACATAGACCGCGTTCGGATCGTCCATATAGGTCAAAAGGAACGTGAATACCGAATCCGAGCCGAACAGAACATCATTAGCGCGCGTGAAATACTCGTACGCTTCGAACGAAGTCGTATCTTCGCGCGTGAATTCGTAAACCTGGTTGTTCGTGAGCTCGTCGTAGCTCTGCGGATTTTCCTGGGTTTGTTGGATGTACTGCGTATAGTCCTGCACGTCCTGCGCGAAATTGTTTGAGGGAGGCGGATTGTCGGGAGCCGGCGACGTCGCTGCGCCGGATGTGGCCGTGTTAACCGATTCGCCCGCGCCCAGCTTGCGCCCGATGTCGGACGCGAGAGTGTTGTACTGGCTGAATATGTCGTCGACGTTTCCGTTGACTTCTGTCGAGTTCTCGGCCTGCGCGCTCTCAACGTCCACTACGCGCGCGGAAATCAGGATCTTGCTTTGCTGCACCTGGTAGCTTCCGACGACGGCTTTCTGGATGTTCATTATCTTTCCGGCCTCCGCGACGGTCGAGGTGTCGGTGAAGCCGGACATCTGAAACCGCTGCTCCTCAAGGAGCTTGTTCATCTGGCCGCGCTCGACGACGGTTATCTGCGGAAGTGCCGCGAGTTTGGACGACAGCGATTCCTGGATGCCGCGCCCGACCCAGTCGAACGCGGTCGCCCCGGCGATGTTTTCGAACTGCATCACCCCGACGCGCAGTTTGCCGGACTGGCCGGATTGTGCCGTGCCGGGGCGGGAATTGGCGAGCAGAACAAGCGACAACGCAAATATCAGAAAGAGAGCCTTTTTCATAACGGATACATGTTACCAGCATCCGGCGGCACGTCAATCCCGCGAGCCGTGGGCATTATTCGACCTGATTCCAGATATCGGCAATCACGTCCGGGATGGACTCCGGCGGATCGTAGCGGTCCAGGAATCCCAGGCCGACGCTGGAAGAAACCAGCGTGTAGAGCGTGAACGTGTTGGACTTGGCGAATTCCTCCGCGGGGAACGCCGCTTCCACGACGTGATGGGAAAGCGCGATGCCGTATTCGAACGAATGCTCGTCGGTGCGGAACGATAGCGAAAACGGCGAATTGGAGTAAAACTCGATGCTTCCGGCTTCTCCTCCCGGCAGCCCGAAAAACATACACTCGTACTTTCCGCCGAGCTTGGTGGAGCGGTACGCTTCTTCAAGCGGCATGTCCGCCGGAAAATTCAAATGCCACGGGAAAGCAAGCCTTTTCGATTTGCCAGGTTCGTCGCTCGTCACGGTATCGCGGACGAAAAGCATACCGTCGCGAAGGAGCATCAGCTCGCGCCGCCAGGACACGCCGCGATAAGTGGTTGTTGCGGTTCCGTAAAATCCGACCGGCTCCGCGTAGTGCACGTTGCCTTCTTCGTCCAACCAAGCGCCGGTAAATCCCGGCGTATCGAAAACCCGCTGCTCGATGGCGGCTTCGCGAACTTCGCCGCCCGGGACGGGCTTCGTCCAGTCCGGGCCGAGGCCGTCCACAAGCAGCATGTTGTGATTGTCGGGAGTGTTTACGCGCGAATGTTCCTCCCAGTTTATGTAGCCTCCGTCCAGGAGAATCCACTTGCCGCCTTCGCGCGTGCCCGAATAAAACGAAAGCGCCAGCGGGTCCCAGTGCTCGTGCCCGATGCCGTGCCAGTGCGCGTCGCCCGATTCGATCCGCACGTTCACGTACGATTCCAAATCGCCCCAGCCGGTGCGCATAACCATGTCGCCCGTGCCTGTATCCAGCCAGCCGAGGGGAAACGCGCCCTTTGTGTCCACGTCGATCGGCGAGCCGGAATTTGCGAAAAGCTCTGGCCTGTACGTAAGAAGCGAAAGGACAGGGTCATGATCTTTCGGATTTTCGGGATCCTGTTGCCGCATGTAATCCCATGTAAGAACTTCCGCGAGCGCGGGATTCGATTCGCTGACGATAGACGCGGCGACGTTCGACGGAAATCCCGCAAGCGCACTGTCGTCGAAATTCGGCCGGCGGCCGTCCGGCGCGGCGGACATTACGCTCCACCGCGAAAGCGCTGCCAGACGCGATTCGATTTCCGTTGCGCGCTCCGGACGCGCCAGCCGGTCTATGAACATACAGTCCAGCCACAGGTCGAGCGAATATTCCAGGTAGCTGTGCCCCTCCGCCCAACCTGAAATGTCCGGAATTTCCTTTCCGGAAAGCGACTGGAATTCGCAGTGAAGCGGCAGTTCCGAGTCGCAATATGCAATCCAGTCCGCCGCCTGATTTTGGAATCCCGGCTCGGACTCAAGCACGAGAGCGCAAGTCAACAGCGCCGAATACTGGCGCACCCCCCAGTTGTTCTTCGCGCCTTCGAACCATGCGGGGCGGTTGCGCATTAGAATTCCACCGAGATTGCCCACGATCCCAGCCGCGGCCTCGCGGTCCGAGTCGCCCGCATCGAGCCGTCCGAGGAGCAGCGAAATCGCCGCGTCGCTCGCCGCGCTGTCTATCGCGAGCAACTCGTTGCCCTTGACCTTACTGGGATCGATTCCGTCAATTGTGCCGAGCGCGTCCAGCCAAGCGGCCTTTGCGGACAAGTCGCCGGTTAAGGCAAACTCGAACGCCGCGCATTTGGCTATTTCCGCGTTCCGCGCGGCCTTCCACGCGAAGCCCGTTTCGGGAAGCTCGTTTGGCGCAACCGAAGCGGTGCCGCGCACCTGGCTGTACCAAGTCTTTGCCGGCTCAGCTTTCAACCGCGGACGAAGCGAATCGAGAATCCCGGCGATGCGTGAATCGAGCGATTTTTCAGCGGACGGTTCCGCGCACGCTGCGACGGAGGAAATTGCAGCGACTGCCGCAATCGTCGCGGCGGCAATCCATCGGAAGGGATTTTCCATTCCTGCATTTTAGCAAGACCGGTGGCCGGACGACGCGCATTCCGGCGGCGATAAGCAATAATAGTACCCGTCCGCGCCCCGCGCGGAAGTCCGAACGGAGGAAACAGATGAACGGATTATATTTTCGTCCCGCGATCGCGGCGGCGGCCGCGGCGGTTTTGTTGTGCGCAAACGCGTTCGCCGCGACGCAATGCGGCGCGCCCAACATAGCGACTTTCAGTGTCGTCGCGTACGATCCATCCACGGGCGAAGTTGGCGTCGCCGTCCAGAGCAAGTTTTTCGCGGTCGGCAGCGTCGTGCCGTGGTGCCGCGCGGGCGTGGGCGCGGTCGCTTCTCAGGCGTACGGCAATCCTACGTTCGGGCCGCTCGGCCTGGATATGATCGCCCAGGGCAAAATGCCGGAGGAAGTGCTGAAGGCGCTGCTCGAAACCGACGAGGACGCGGCCAGGCGGCAGATCGGGATCGTCGCGCTTCTGCCCGACGCGGGCGGCGCGTTGCGCGGCTTTGCGGGAACATACACCGGCGACGAGTGCCTGGCATGGGCGGGCGGTAAAATCGGCAAAACGCCGGACGGGATTACGTTCGCGGTGCAGGGCAACATCCTCTCCGGGCCGGAAGTGGTCGAGGCGATGGCCGCGGCGATTTCGCTTCCGGCTGACATGCCGGCGGATGAATTCGCATTCGGGATGCCGAACGGGATGAAGCTGACCGAAAACGAACTGGCGGCGGTCGGGACGGGCGATTTGGCGGGCAGGCTGTTGCGCGCGCTCCTCGCGGGGCAGGCGGCGGGCGGCGACTCGCGCGGGATGCAGAGCGCGGCGCTGAAGGTTTCCCAGGCAGGCGCGGGCTACGGCGGCTACACCGACGTGAAATACGACCTGCGCGTGGACGACGCGGCCGATCCGTTCGACGAGCTTGCGAGGCTCTTGAATCTCGCGCGGCCGATTTCGCTTTCTTTCGAGGCCTACAATAAGCTGTATGCGAAGGAGTACGGCGCGGCGATTGAAATATTCACCCGGCTCGTTTCGCTCCAACCGGAGGAAGCGTCCCACCACTACAACTTGGCGTGCGCGCTGTCGCTTTCGGGAAGTCTGGACGAGGCGATGAAGGAGCTCGCGATCGCGCTGGAAATGGACCCGGACGAGCTTCTGCCCCTGGCGAAGGAGGATCACGACCTGGATCCGCTACGTGAGAGGGAGGATTTCAGGGGGCTGGTGGGGTAGGAATACGTTTTCTAGTCTTAACTCCCTTGGCTCTCCGAAATTTGATTGATTGATCTAGCAAGTCCAAACTCATTGTAAAACCTGTTCATAATTTGCTGTATCGAGCTCATGCAATCAGCTTGCGGCTCTGGCAATTCAAAAATTGGTGCTACTAATGTATTTCGTCTGCAAAGGCGTTTTCTTCCCAACTGAGTCATGATTCTTGGAGAAATGGCCGGAGGCGTAAATATAATATGGTTATCGACTAGCAGCAGGGAAAAGCCAATGTACACAGGAAACTCCAGATTAAGCATTTCCAGTACTTGCATTATCTCCTGCCAGCCTTCAACAATTTCGGTTTCATTGGCGTTCAAGTGAAGCTCATTACCGCTGGCCGTACGATGTACATCCATACATAATACAAGCTCGAACAAACCTGAGAAAAACATCATTGAATACGTAAAATCCGGATGTGAAGTTTGTGTATAAACGCATCTTCCATCGAAATCCCTGCTCCATTGGGCTTCAGACAGGTCAATTCTCCTGGTGATTTCTCTGAATAAGTCGTCTGACTGGAGATCCTTGATATAGGTAGGAAAATTCTGGGGCCATATATGCAACACGAGCTTAGGTGCGTATCTGGACATGACACAATTTTCGCCACGCAAGATTTTGTTTAGCCTTTCTGAGCGTGAATGCTCTAACGATTGCCGGAATGAACGTTCATGAATAAACTGCTCACGAATGCCATCCAAGTCCAAGGATTGAGACCTCCTAAGCAATCTTTTCGAGAACCTATACCATTGACCCCCATGCGGTTTTCTTGTTGCATGTGGGGGGCGATAACTTCGCGGAATAGATATTACGACAACTCCAAAACCATCTGACTCGATTGACTTGATGACCGTGACACTGTGACTTGATATTGGCGGCTCAACCGAGTTCTTTGGCAAGTCCGTCCAGGTTTGGATATGTCGCTCCAAGTTTGTAATATCAACCGGGACCACAGCTTCGGGTAATCCAGTAGGTTCTCCATTCTCCAAGCGAATTTCTTTGATCCCAATTATGATAAGTCCACCTTCTGAATTTGCAAAAGCGCACACATCACGCAAAAACTCGCTTTTGCCGTCGTCATTTAAAGGATAAATCTCCTCTTTATAGTCCAATGTATTGCTTTCAGGAACTTCTTTGATTATGAGTTCCTCAATGTCTTCTATTGTCAAATTAGCTAGAGGTTTATTAAACATACTTTTCACTCCGCCCGAAGCACCGTATCCCCCACTTGCAGCGTCGAGCCAGCCAGGAGCGGCGTTTCGACCGTCACCCGCACGCCGTCCACGTACGTCCCATTCGTCGAGCCCAGGTCCATCGCCCAGCATCCCATTTCGTCAAGCCTGACCGCGGCGTGTACCCGGCTCGCCCGATTGTCGCGCGCCAAAACGACGTCGACCGTCACTTCCGAGCCTGATGCGGAGGCCGACGCGCCCGCGCCCTGCGCGCCCGCGCTTCCCGGAACCGCGCCGCGGTTCGCGCGGCCTATATAAATTTTGCGCCCCTGTGTCAGTGCGAAAACCTCGCCCGCATGCGGTCCGGAAATCGCGACGAGCTTCGCGGGAAGCCGCGCGGCCTCGAACCTGTCGCCCATCGTTTCGAGCGATGGCAGGTCCGAAAAATCGCGCTCCGCCGGATGGCGCTCGCCCTCGCGCAGCGCCTTCTCGCGGAAAACAAACTGCGTCCTGCCCAGCCAGAAGCTGTCCCTGTCGCGCAGGACGACGCGCCGCACCCACTCCGTCCCGATCCCGATCGGATGGTCACGCGACAGCGCTTCGATAACGTACCCGTCCCGCGTTTCCTTCAGCACCGCGTGGTTGGGCTGGATCGACGCGTCGTGGCGCAGCATCACGTCGTTGTTCTCCAGGCTGCCTATCGTCGCGACCCCCCCCGTGATCGTGAAGTCTTTCCCTTCAAGCGGCGTGATCATCACGGTCAGCCACACCGCGCGCGTGATTTTCAGGTAGGTGACGATGATCAAAACCACGGCCATTATCACCGTGAGAATCACGCCCGGCCACATCCACCGCGCGAGCGCCGCGCCCAGCCCCGGAATCCGGTACAACGCCTCCGCGCTCGCTTTCTTCCCGTAGTAATCCGCGTCCAGATGCACGGTCACCGTGCGCCCTTTGTCGCTCAGGTGCGGAGACCGGTATTCGAGGATGTACTCGTTTTGAATCTGGTTGAGGATGTCGTGGTAGACGCGGTCAAGATCGCCGGGCGTCGGCGAAAACAAAAAACGCCCGCCGGTGCGCTGCGACAACTGGTCGAGTGCCGCCTGCTCGATGTCCACTCCCAGTCCCAGCGCGAAGACGCTGAATCCCTTGTTCTGCGTCTCCGCGTTGTCGCGGTAAAACGCCATCACGCTTGAAACGGTCTCGGTGGACTGGTTGTCCAGCCCGTCCGTCAAGACCACAAGCGCGCGCCGGAATCCATCCTGCGGCAACAGCAAATCCATTCCGGCCTTTATCGCGTCCCAAAGCGCGGTCTGGTTGATCGTTTTCAGCGCGTCGACGGTGTCCTTGAGCGAATCCTTGTTGTCGGTGAAGTAATACTCGATGGAGGGAACGTCACTGAAGCTCACGATAGCGGCGCGGTCGTCCGGCCCCATTTTGTCCAGGAACGACTTGAGCGCTGCTTTTTCCAGATCCAGCGCCGGCTCCATCGACGCGCTCACGTCCACGACGAAGCAAACCGCCAGCGGCGCGCGCGACATCGGATCGGCGAATACGATTTCGCCCCCGTCGCGATCCTCCTCCATCACCTTGAAATGCTCCGGTTTGAGCGTCTTGATCGGCGCGCCGTTCTGGTCGAGCGCGGATACGTACAGCTGCACCGCGGGAAACCGCTCTTCGTCGGTGACGATTTGCGAAATCTTCAGATAGAATTCCGAAGGAAGCTCGATAGCGATTTCCGGCCGTTCGAGTATTTCCTCCGGCGTGGGGGGCTGGAGCTTCGGCTCCTCCTCTTCCTCCTCGCCCTGGTTGTCGAACTTGCTCCAGATGTCTCCGCTTCCGCCGCCCCCTTGGGTGTTCGCGGGCTGCGCAAAAAGCGCAAGCGCCGCAAATGCTGTAAGAAATGCGAATAAGGTGCCGGTCAACCGGAATCGCATCGGTTTCATTCCACCCTGAACGTGGTGCTGCCGATTCCCACGCTCATTCCCGGGGCGAGCGCAGTCGCCGCGGCTATTCTGGCGCCGTCCACGGTCGTTCCGTTCGTGCTGCCCACGTCTTCGATTTGCGCCATTCCGTCTTCGCCGACGTTAATTTTTGCGTGACGCCTGCTCACCTGGTTGTCGCCGGCAAGTATGACCGCATTCCCCTCGCTTCGCCCGATTGTAATTTCACCGGGCGTCAGCTCGAACACTTCGCCTGAATACGCGCCCGCGATCCCCACGATCCGCCTCACCGGCGCGGGCTCGCGCTTCGGCTTCGCGGCAGCCGATTGC
>JABRWB010000080.1 GCA_039961635.1 bacterium | reverse complement strand
TCCCGGTTCCTTGGGCCTCGCCGAATCCGGAGGAGTGTTTGGTCCGATGCCCGAGGGAAGCACACTCGCGCCGTACCAGGATGACAGCGACGAGAAGGCCGGCGGCGTGAAAAGCTATTTTGACTTGTCGAAGATAACGACGAGCAACATCGATTACATCACGCTCAAAAACGGCCAGGTGATAGACGTTCGCGGTTTGGACACGATGAGCGAATACAGCGACGCGCAGGTTGCCAATGAAGAAATAATCGTAGACGTACGCAACCTCTTCGAATGGTCGCACATGCTGGTTTTGCCGCCATATCCCATATACATCGAAGATTTCTGGTACGCGGAGATTCCGCTTCACGTTCCCGGTGTTCCCAATCCCATTCCTACCAAGCTGTACTATCAACTTATGGATTTCAGGCGCGTACTCGGCAGGCGGATCGCAGTCATTGACATGTCCGGGCTTGTGGAATTCGACCAATACTGGGAACGCCGCGACGAAATCGGCAAGACCTGGGAAAAGAAATATCGGGCCTTCGGCACGATGGGCGTTTCCGCAAGGTATATGTTCGACGTGGACAAGAAGGAAATCTTCGCAATCGCCCGTCCGCCGATGGACCTCCCTCAATATTATCGCGGCGGAGGCATGCCGATGATGCCCGGCAGCGCGGCGGGATTCGGCGGAATAGGCGCGCTTCTTGAAGCCGCTTGGGAAATGCCTCATCCCGGCTTGGCGGTCAGCACGCGGATGCGCTTTTTCACAAAGTTCGAAGACAAGCGCAAGCTGCGCACCTCCGCCAAAAAAGAACCCGAGTTCGTCCGCAAGTACATCGAAGTCAACTACTTTGCGCAGGCTGAAGCGGAGTAACAAGGGGAATTCCAATCCTTTTCGCCAGCGCGATGCCGTCAGGTATTTATCCTATAACCTGGGTACTGCTGACCGTTCCGGTGCTTTTCGTGGCGGCTACTGTTGCGCTGTTCGTGCGCTACCGCGGCTGGCGGGCGTTCAACCTGGGATTCGAGGATGACAACGGCTTTTTCGGATCGCCTTGGGCGGAGCGCGAGTTCATCCTGTCTCAATACCGGCAATTCCAGGAGCACACCGAAAAGATCAACCGCATTGTAAGGCTCAAAGGGCATGTCGACGCCCGGGAGCGCAGGCACGACACGGTGCTGCGCGACCTTGTTCAGACCAAGCAATTCGGGCACGCCGAGGCTTACCTCACGGCGATGATTTCCCTTTGCAAAGAGCTCCGGGATTTCGACGGCGAGATTACTTATATGACCTACCTTGACCGCGTGCGCAAGTTCGCCGAAGAAGAAGCTTCGGGCAGATCGCATTCCGGTTGAGATTGTGACCGACGAGCTTAAAGATATCGAATTGAAATTTCGGCGGCTTTCGGCCTCCATCTCGGACGAAATTCCCGCGCCTCTTTACCTTCACTCGCTTGGCGTTGCGCGTACCGCCGCCGGATATTTGCTTGCCGAAGACAAGAAGTCGGCCGTGGGGGCGTATCAGGCGGGTCTGCTTCACGACATTGCCAAGCCGCTTCCGCCGGAAGAGCTGTTGAGACTTTGCGGCGATTTTGGTATCCTTATCACTTCGATTGAACGAAGCAGCCACTGGTTGCTTCATGCCAAAGCGGGTGCCGAAATCGCCCGGATTAAATTCGGGGTGGCCGATCCCGAAATACTGGAAGCGATTCGGTGGCACACGGTCGGCAAGCCCGGATTATCCAAAGTCGGACTGGCCGTCTACCTGGCCGACGCCGCGGAGCCCGGAAGGGAGTTTCCCGGCGTGGAACGAATACGCGCCGCGGCGGATGTTTCGCTGATTCAGGGATGCGTTGCGGCGGTAAACGCAAGCTTGTTTTATGTAATTGAAAGAGGTTGGATGATCGATCCGGCGTCCGTGGAGTTCAGGAATTGGCTCCTGGACCAGGAATCCGGATCGACTGGATAAAGATGTCGAAAGCAGGCGACAAAAACCTTGTGTCCCCCGATTTGGATTGGGTTCCCATTTCGGACGCCGTGGTTCAAAGAACCGCACCCAACTACCGCGCGAAGTTGTTCAATTGGCGCAAAAGGCGCAGGCGCAAGGCGCTTTTTCTTTTCGGCGCGTATTTTGCGCTTTTCGTGATCACCTTCACCGCCAGTTTCGTGCTTTTTTCCGGTTTGCGGATGAGCGACGAGACCCGAACCGGCCTGATTTCATACATTTCCGGCAAACTGGGCGGGATGGTGTTTGCCAAGGAGCCGCCGCTTCCGCCGGTTTTCGACGGCAAGCGGGATATACACATCCTTCTGGTCGGCCTGGACAAGGAGCCGCCGCACCGCAGCGACAGCGTGCTGGTAGCGCACATAGACCTTGTTACGTACCAGACAAGAATACTTTCCGTGCCGCGCGACCTGCGCGTCGAGATGGCGAGCGAATCCGGCGGGCGCACCAGCGACAAGTTGGCGCACGCATACGTTTACGGCGGCGTGGATAACGTCAAGGGCGCGGTGGAAAACCTGCTGGGAATTGGAATTGACCATTACGCGATAGTCAAAATCGAGGGTCTAGTCCAGCTGATCGACCTAATCGGCGGAATCGAAATCGACGTCGAAAAGGACATGCGCTACCGGGATCGCGCGCAGGGCCTAAAGATAGATCTGAAAGAAGGGCTTCAGCATTTGAACGGCGACGACGCCGTGGATTATTCCAGGTTCCGCCACGATGCCGAAGGAGACAACGGCAGGATGCGCCGTCAGCAGCAGGTCATCCGCGCGATAGTGAAGGAGATCAGGCGGCCGAGAAACTTGGGCAAGCTTCCAGCGGTGCTTGCAATGGCTTACGAAGGAAAGCTTGTTGAAACTGACATGCGTGTGGACCAGTGGCTGGCGCTCAAGGATGCGGCGGAAGATTTGACCCCTGACAAAATACAGACGATGACGCTGTTTTCCGAGCCGGACATGATCGGCGGCATTAGCTATCAGATTGTGAAAACCGAGGATCTGTACGAGGCCATCGCGTTTCTTGCGGACTTGACTCCCCCAGAGCCGGAAATCGCGGACGGCGCGGCCGCCGATTCAACCGTTCCCGTTCAAGCAGGCGGTGATTCCGGCGGAGATGAGGAGCCGGTGGAGTTCGAAGAATCGGGATTCTAGTTTTTTCGCCTTGCCGCAATCCGGCACTCCTTGCAAACACCGGATATCTTCAGCATGTGGCTTTTTGGGGTGAAGCCGCGCTCCTTGCAGATTTTTTCCTGGAGACGTTCGATTTCCCGGCTTTCAAATTCGATAACCTTTCCGCATTCCTCGCATACGAGGTGTTCGTGGTGAAGCCGCGCCGCCGCAAGCTCGTATACCGCTGCTCCGTTTCCCAGCTCCATCTTCCTGACCAGTCCGGATTCCACCAGCAGTTCCAGCGTTCTATACACTGTCGCTTTGCCGCATTTGATTGCGCGCAGGTTCGCGGTGCCCAGCAAGCCGGAAGCGTCGAAGTGCACGGGCAACCGGGAAACGACCGCCAAACAGACCGCCCGTCGCTGGCCGGTCATACGGAGACCCCTCTCCCAAAGGTACTTTTCGAAAGAGGATATAACGGAATCCGCGCACAACTGAAGCTTGGTTTTCATAATTGAAATTCCATTATATCCGCGTGTTAGACTGACGGCGATGTCCGCTGGCGGAATCGGAGCGGTGGAGTCCGGGCGTGCGCTCAAGAAGCGCACCGCCGTACTTAGCGTGATAGTTACCGCAGCGCTCACCGCTTCAAAGCTCGTAGTCGGTATTCTATCGGGAAGCCTGTCGATTCTGGCGGAAGCCCTGCACAGCTTTCTCGATTTCATCGCCGCGTCGGTCGCGTATACAAGCGTGCGGAAGAGTGCGGAGCCGGCGGATGCCGGGCATCATTACGGACACACGAAATTCGAGGCGCTGGGCGCATTCATAGAAGGAATATTGATATTTCTTCCGTATCTTTTGGTGCTGATCTACGCGGTGAAGAACTTCGGCGCGGTAAAGATCAACGAGGAGTTTCTCGGTTGGGGTATCGCCCTCATGGCGGTAAGCGTAGTCGCAAATTTGGCTGTCGGGTTGAGATTGTCAGGCGTGGGTGCGCAGACGAACTCTCTGGCGCTGAAGGGCGACGCGCTGCATCTTATGAGCGATGCCGCGACGAGCATCGCGGTTTTGCTGGCGCTTTTGTTGGTAAAGGTTACAGGCGTGAGTTATTACGATCCCGCGATAACCATACTTGTAAGCGTTTACATCATCGTGCTTGCCTTTATTTTGATGTTCCGGTCGGGTCAGCAGCTTGCCGACGCGGCTCCCAGGGAAGAGTCTGAAATTCGGAAAGAGGTCGAAGAGATACTTTCCGGCTTTCCCGGGTTCATCTTCGAAGCTCACAATTTCCGGTGCCGCGGGCAGCGCCCGGACTACTTCATTGATTTCCATCTGGTATGTTGCCGATATCTGACGCTGGAAGAGACCCACGATTACTGCGACAGAATCGAGGACGCAATCAGGGGCAAGTTTCCGGGAAGCGACATCACGATTCATACGGAGCCATGCGACGAACACGAATCCTGTCCCGGTCCTGAAGGACGTAAAGAATGCAAGTTGGGCCACGCAAAAACAAGAACTTGAATCGCAGGAAGTCATCCGTGGAAGCGCGCGCGATTTCGGTTGCGGGTCTAAAAATCCCATGGGAAAGGCTGGTCGTCGGCGTTCACCCGCTCGAACTGGCTGCCGATGCCGGATTGCTCGAATTCGCGGTGGCGGCGGGAGACGATAAGCGCGCTGAAATCGCGAGGCTTTTCGATACGTCCGGAGTCAAAACGAGGCGGATCGAACGCGCGGAATTGGACAATCTTGAGCTTCCGGATGGACATCAAAACGTGTTTGGGGCGATTCGCGAACTTCCCAATCAGGATCCGGTGGAAGCGGTTCCGGAAAGCGGGCGCGCGCTTGTCGTATTGCTTGACGGGATCACCGATCCGCGGAACGCGGGAGCAATCGTGCGGAGCGCGGCCGCGGTGGGAGCGTCCGCTGTCGTGCTTCCTTCCCACCGGTCAGCACAGCCGGGGCCGGTTTTTTACAAAGCGAGCGCGGGGCTTGCGTTCAAAATTCCGATATGCCGCGGCCGCAACCTCTCGCAGGTGTTGGACGAGTTGGCGCGCCGCGGATTCTGGAGCGTGGCCGCTGCTGCCTGCAAGGATTCCAGCTCGGGGAGGAAGTTCAAATTTCCCGAGCGCTGTGCACTCGTATTGGGCGGGGAGGACAAAGGCATCCGCCAGAAACTCGCCGGACATTGCGATCATTCGGTGAGTATTCCGATGGTTTCCGGGATTGAATCGCTGAACGTCGCGGTGGCCGCGGGGATTCTTGCTTACAAATGGGCGCAAGATAACGGCGTGTTCGAATGGTGATCAAGCTCGTTCGCCCGTCGAATCCGCCGGCCGGAATTCCGGGGCGCGCCCGCCCAAGTTTGCGAACAGAAATATAAGCGCGAGCGACATCGCCGACACTGCAAGCTGAAAAACCGCGCCCGCGCGCCCGGCAAATGCCACCAGAGAAGCCGCGGGGCCGTATGGATCCAAAAGCAGGAAAAAATCGTTTGCGGCGGAGCTGGTTCCATATCCGCCCGCTGACGAAAATGCGACAAACAACGCCGTGACTGTCGCCGCAATTGCACCTCTTTGAATAGACCCGATGCGGGAAAATGCAAGCGCAATTCCCGTACCCGCTGCGCCGAGCAGCAAAAAAACCGAGAGGATCGCAAAGCCTTCCGTTTGGTCGGCCGCGCCCAAAACCGCGATGGCGCCCGCCAGCACCGCCCCGGGCAAAATGAAAGCGGCGGCCGCGCCGGTGGAAAAACTTCGTATTTTCCATCCAATTTCGCTTTTGGCTCGGACATTTTCGCCGGCGCGCGCGAACAAATAAGTAACCGCAATCACGCCCCAAAACGCGGAAGAGACCAGCAACGCGCCCGCAAGCCCCGGCAGATCCGCGGCCGGAACGCTTACACCTCTTAACGGATTCTCCGATAGAAACAGCGGGATGGCCGTTCCCCAAACCGCGATTGAAGATACGGCCACTGCAGCCGCCGCCGCAAAGTCCTCTGAACGCATAATCTTAATCAATAGCGAATAAAGCTCGGATGCAATCCAAATAAGCCCGGCGAAAAGCAGTTGGACTCCGGCAATCATGACCAAAAGCAATGCGAGAGTCACTGCGCCGTCGGCATACGAGGAAATCCCGAAAAAAAGTCCGAGTCTGTCCGGATTCGTGGCAAGCCCCGCGCACCTTCCTGGATTGAGAGGCAGAAGAAGCTGCGACAACGGGTGCGACCAGCCCGGCTCCCCGTGCGGAAAGTAAGCCGCAGACGTCGCCAAAGGGAAAAATAACATCAGAAATGGCGCAGCGGTGAATCCTTTTCTTCTTGCGCAGGCCGCGGCTTCGCCGACCAATGCTCCCGCGCCTCCGACGACAAGTGTGATTATCGCAAGATTAAGCAAAAGGTAAACGGCGATTCTTGGCACGAAAGTATTGCTTATTCCGAACTCCGGCAGAGCCGTGCAAAACCTTACCAAACCCGGCGCAACCGCGGCGATGCAGAGCAGTGCATTGCGAATGAAGCTTTCCAAGACGCTCCAAAAGCCGCGCTCCGCCGACAGGTTTGAGTGCCGTGCAAGCTTGATGCCGACATCCACCGAAATAAACGCCAGAATGGAGATGAACGCGCGATCCCAGGACTGCACGAAAATTTTTCCGACCTGCGAGCGGGAATAAACGTACGCGGAATCCGGCGCAAGCCACCATACAAGCAAATCAGCGGCCAGGAAAAGCAATCCCGCCAGGAAAGCGGCCGACATCTGCGGAAACAGACGGGGAACAACACTTCGAAAATGCGCCCAAAGATTCCAGCCGGATTCAATGAAAACAAATCCTTCGGTAGCGCCCCCGCCGGACTTGCGCCTGGCGGACGGCGGCCCGGGAATGGGCCGATCAGCTTTCATTGCCGCTCACCGAATCCGCTGCGCCGCAATGTTCAATGATCGTCAAATCGCTTGTATCGGATTCGAATCCAGCAAGCCCCCAAGGCGCGCCGACGTATCGGGAAGCAAATATCGTTCCCGTTCCCCCGAAGCTGCGCAGTACATCCATCAAAGAAACATCTTTGATTGGTCGGGCGACGCCGAAAACATGCGGACCGTTGTCCGCTTGCTCCTGCCTGGCAAGCCTTCCCAAGCGGTTTTTATACATTGTGCCCAGCATCCAAAAAACCGGATCGCTGCCCGATGTGATTATGCCCACCGTTCTCCACAGCGTAGAGGGTTGGGGGGGAACAATTTCCACTTCGACGGTTTCTCCCGGTGTAATGTTTCCTAGCGATATAAGTCTGTCGCCTTCCGCGACGAAAACTTCAGAAAGAGCCTGCTCCGAGCCGTTATGGAAAGCAATGCGCCGGGGGACGCCGTCCGCAACTTCCTCAATGTTTATCGGGAACTTGCCAGAAGATTCCGTTCTCACCTCTACCCTGGTCAATTCCAAAAAAGAAGCCGGCGATTTGACAACCACTCCGCGTTCGGTCAATTCGTACGACCATGCATTGTCCGCGAACGAATCATCGAATTTTAGAATTCCGACTCCGGCAATTTTTTCGTCATGCGGAATTTCGATTAACGTGTCAATCGGTCCAACAAAGTATGCCATCCTTGTGACAAGCTTGCTGTTTATAGTCGCATCCTGCACAATGGAAGTCACCGTTTTCGGCAAAGGGGTCGCCTTCGCTCCCGATATGGCAATGGCCGATCCTGCCAGCAGAATCGCTCCCGCAATGAATCCTCTGACGCCGCGCATAATGAAGGCAAGCGGCGCGCCTATCGCTGCCAGAATTATCGCGGCGGCCGTGCCCAAAATTGCGCGCGATCGCACCCTTCCGTTCGTTTTCATCGAATAATCGGACGGCACCGAAAGCGGTTGCCCGCTTTCCGACACAATGCTTTCGCTCAAGACTTTTTGGGCGGGAAGGTTTGTCCGTTCCAATAAATAACGCGCCGCAAGAAATTCGAGATTCGGCCTGCGGCTGACTTTTTCCAGATTGGATAGCGTAAGCCCGATGTCTCCAAGATGAATAAGCTGCGGAACAACCGGCGGCCTGATGTCCACGGCGTAAGTGGGTTGGAGTATGGTCTCTGCCTTGGAAATTGCCGCATCGCCGACAAGAGACGATGAAGGCGCATTCAGCCTGGCAATCGAGTCTGAAGCCAGTTTAAGCACCAATCGTAGAGCAGATTCCAGTGAGTCGCCGCAGGAAAAAACACGGCGGGTCTCCCGCATTTCATCGGGGATTTTCCCGCAGAAAACAACGGGAACTCCATATAACGGAAGCGCGCCGACAGCCGCTTTCGCTTCTGACCGCATTGCATTCCAGCTTCCCGGAGTTAGTGAAACTCCGGCGAAATCTTTGAGAGGGCGCGCGGTGCCGGGCATTTCATCCGGGGCAATCCGGAAGACCGAAATCGTCAGTCCCCGCTCACTCAAAGTCTCGGGCGAATCTGTTTCCGGCTCGCATACCGCAAGCATATACAGCCGAGACGAATCCAACGCGACAACCGCCAAATTCTCCGGCCCATATACGGTCTTTCCCGCATTGTCCCGAATCAGCGCAACCACTTCAAGCCGTTCACCGTCGAAACCCGAAACATCAACCGGAAGCTCCAGGAGCACCGGTGAACCATTGAATGAAAAGCTTTTGCTCACGCTTGCGGAAAAGTCCCGGCTGCTTGCACTTTTCGCTTCAGCCCAGTATTTTCCCGGCGGAAGCGACATTTCCTTCAAATCGTAAGTGACGATCAGCGGCGTTGGGTCGCCCAGTATTCCGTCAACCGGAAACAGGCCTCCGGCGGCGGGAAGCTTGCGCGATGGGTCAACAAGCGGGGTTAGGTGGCCGGAAATGCCCGCTTTCACGACGATCCTTGCCTGATTTGTTTCGGCCCAGGTCTCATAGCCAGGCAAAACGAGTGCGGAAAGGATTAGGACAACAGCCAAACAAGCTGGAAAACGCTCCATCAAAGCGATGATAACACAGGGAATCGAGCCGATTCGGCCATAAAATGCAGCGTTTGACGGAGTCGGCCTGTCGCGAATGCATCCGCGCAAAAAAAAACCCCCGGAAGCCGGTACTTCCGGGGGAAGAAGCGATGAATCCATCCAATTCCCCGCATCCTCGAATTAATTAGACCCAGGTTTCCGGAAAAGGTTCCCGAAAAAGCGCGATTTTAAGTTAAACCTCTTGCCGGTTTTTAAAGATGTCGCGGCTCCATGCCGCGTACTCCAGTTCGACAAGGCGCGCTACTCCTCGTCGTCGAGAAGGATTATCAGCTTGTTTTCCCCGGTGGCGGGATCCCACCTGTAAAGCGAGCTTTTGTTCTCCTTGTCGTGGCCGAGATACCAAAGATATTTGCCGCTTCGTCCCCAAAACACGCTTTGAACGTCCACGCCTTCCGCACTCACCCTGCCCAGCTTGGATTCATCCATTTTGAACCTGGCCAGCCAATCCGGTTGTCCCTGCTTTGGCTTTTTCGTGTTCGGATCGTAAGTGGTGAAAGTAATCACCGGATCGCAGCCCTTGGGCACCCATTGGACCGCGATTGTCGAAGCAATGTATTTGCCTTTTTCCGCGGGCTGCTCCCAGATCACCTTGGGCTTGGGCCGCACGCCGACCAAGTCCATCTCTACCAACTGCCATTTTCTGGAGCCCGCCACCAGGCTTGATGGCGATCCCCAGGTACCGTATTCGCCCGCCATAAGAAGCTTTCCGTTTTCCAGCTTGAACGCCTGTCTTAGCTGAAGCATCTTCATTGTGCCGGCCTTGCGGTTAACGTCCGGATCGCTGTACCAGAGAATCTCGGCTTTTTTCAGCGCTTTGTTGTAATTGACTATCGCGTCCGTCAGCCTGAACTTGTAGCCTCCGCCGAGGTCACGCGACATGAAATGGATAAGTCCGGTCGTGTTTTGCCCGTCATGCCGGAGCATAACCCCCATGTACGCCATTTGCATTTTTGACGGATCCTGCCGGATTTCGTAGTAGTCCGCAAAGTCCTCGCTGAAATTGGAATACTTGATGTACGAGTACCACTTGAGTTCTTCGTTATACATGTGGTAGAGCGAGTTGGAAGGGGAAAAATCGGTTTTCGATTTTTCCAGAAAAGGCCCGTACACTCCCTGGAAATCCATCACGTCGTAACCCGACAATTCGTTCGGAACAATGTGCTGAATTGTGCCAAAGAACAACGTCGGAGGCTTTGTTCCTACGTAGTCTTCCGCGATCGCCTCGCTGTCCTGAATACGGTAGGGAGCAAACTTGGGCGGATCCATTCTGAAAAACGCCGACTTGTTGTTTTGGGTTTGCGGATCGAAATACGTCAAAGGAAACACGCACCACGGCTGGCCGGCAGTAGGCCAAATTTGATACGTTGGCCAGTTCTGTTCGGTGCGCCATGCGAAAATCGGTTTTACAACTCCATTCTGGCTCACCGAATACGCAACGTTGAGCCGGTCGGAAACCACGTTGCTTTCCGTGATTTTGACTTTCATCCCCTTAAGAGGCATTCGTCCGTTTGCGACTAGAATCACCTCCGGGCCGGGCCGCTGCATGAGCGACTTGTATCCGAAGTACCCAAGCACCGCCAATACGATGATCCCGAACGCGATCCACGCGCCCTGGCCGCCGTCACGTCTCACTTCTCTCGCTACGCTCATCGGCTCCCTCGCCAGATTTAGGTAATGGAAGTGTAATTACTATTGCTGAAAAAAGCAATGGCCGCGCAGCCGCGCAAAAGCGCTCCCCCCCTATGTACGCATTGGATTCCCCGCTAAGGTCTGATTGCGGCAGCCACCACGATTCCGCAGGCGATCACGACGCTCGCAAGTATTATTCCGATTGGGATGTTGCCTTCCTTAACCATCTTCCACTCGTCCACCCCTGGTGTCAGGAGTGTGAAAAGTTTCAGTGTGATTGCAAGGCCGAGCCCCATTCCGACGGAACCCACAATCGCCCAGCCGAATGTGATCAAATACGCGGTGGCGAGCTCTGCAAAATTCCAGTTGTCCACGGACGAATTCTAACAAATCTTTGCGGGCGCCAAAAGAGATTCAGCGCTGCAGACGCAATTTTATGCGATATTATGCGCGGTGCTTTATCGCATTCAGGAATCAGGTTACGCAGATGCGTTTGAAGCTGTGCTTGGCAGCGGCAATCCGCTTGTGCTGAATTTTTGCAGGCTCTCCGCGCCGCTCCATCCGGAAGTTCCAAGGCCGGCCGTGCTTGTGGACAAACCCGCCGATCCACGCATCGCCATAATCTGCGGGCAGGACTGGATAACCGGCCATGCGTCCGACAAGTCGCTTTGGCTGCCGGCAATGCGCTCAATCCTGCTTGGGGAAGGGGAATTTCCCAAAGATTTTCCATCCAGAGGTGTGTGGCAGCCCAGGGAGGCGCCGGATGGAGTAGCTCCCGGCACGCCTTATATGTTCATCAGCCAGACCGAGGTTGCGGCCGCCGTCGCAGCCCGCGAGGCGGGTTTTCAAATCGACAGGCCCGGCTTCGATTTCGTTCATGGAGCCGAGCTTTGGTACTTCAAGGGCGAGCCAAGGTTTAGCGACCGCGTGAAACACGAATGCCGGCTGGGAAACGGACTTGAATTACTGGAGAAGTTGCGGGAAACCTGGCCATACGGTGATAAAGAAGGCAAATACATAAAACATTGCCTTGAAAGCGGGCCGTCCTTCGTATGCGAGCACGGCGGCGAGCAGGTAAGTTGGAGCGCGACTCATTTGTCGCGGACAATGGCGATGATCCACACACCGGAGCATCTGCGCGGGAAAGGCTACGCGTCCAGCCTGGCTGCGTTTCAAGTGGACCATATGCTTGCCGTTGACGGGCAGGCCACCGCGCACATCTGGCACGAAAACCACCCCAGTCAGGCGCTTCTTAGGAAGCTCGGAGCAAACAAGCTCGAAGGTTACTTTTGTTGGATATTGGCCTACTTTCCCGAATACAGGTGGACGCCTTTGCGATGAACCGCCGCTTGGGCGCCTTCGCCAAGACCTCGGCCAGTTAACAATTTGGCAATGGAATATAGCCTGTATAAATCGTGACTGCAGGCCGGTAAGTTCAGTCCGGAAAACCCGTTCGCAATGCCACTTATGTCGCTGCTTTTATGAATTTGTGAAATTTTATCAAGCTTGCGTTTTGAAGGGTAATTTTCCGGTTTTCGGCAATTGCGCTTGCAAATATCTTGTATTCGGGTAGAATAGTGTCAGTCGCCCAGGTTTAAAACCCGTTTCCCCCCCCGACAGCGGGTTGACCTTGGGTGACAGTGTATTTATCCGATGCGGCTGATCCCTCGGCCGCTTTTTTTTTTTTTTTTTTGCAACGATCCGCCTTCCTGCTTTCAAAAAAGATTTGCGGTGTAAAATTCAAAGGGAGGCGGTTGAAGGGGTCCGGTGGCCCCCGCGGTCTTCAAAACCGTTGGCCCGGTTGTGCCGGGCGGGAGGTTCGACTCCTCCCTCCGCCGAGGAACGCCAGCTCAGGAGCGCCCGCTCCTTTCGATAAACTCGCGCACCTCGTCCGCCGCAGGCAAGCCTCCGCGCGCTCCCAATTCCCTGCATTTCATTGCGGCAGCCGCGTTCGCGAATTCCAGCCGCTCGACGAATTCATATCCGCTTAATTCGGCGTAAATGTACGCTCCGTGGAAAACGTCTCCCGCGCCGGTCGTATCGCGGGCTTCCACCGCGAACCCGCGGGATTCCACAATCGCGCCGTCGGCGTCGCGCCCGATACATCCGTCCGCGCCCAGCGTAATCGCGCAGAATTTCGCTCCATACCCTGCAAGGCGGACAAGCGCTTCTTTCGGATCCGATGAAAGCCTGCTGGCGAAATCGCGGCTTGCAATTACCGTGTCGGCAAGAGACAACAACTCCTCGGTACCGTCGCGCCAGCTGCCCGCGTCGAACATAATCGGCCGTCCGGTTTGCTTGAACTCCTTGGCCAGCTTCAGCGATGCGGGAAGCTGATGTCCGTCAATATGCAGGTACGCTCCGGTTGCGATCCACTCCGGTTCCAGCCACGCCGGCTCTACTTCGCGGTTTTCCCCTTTGTATACGACTATGGTCCGGGTTGCATCTTCTTTACACGCGATGACTACCGACAACGGAGAGCGGGTTTCCCTATCCATAAATAGGTGCGTGCATTCGATATCGCGGCGCAGGAGGTCGCGCCGGGCAAACTGGCCGAATATATCGGTGCCCATGCGTGAAACGATGGCGGTGCGCACTCCCAGCTTTGCAAGAGCGGCCATCGCGTTCGCGGCCGGGCCGCCGCCCTGAATTTCGAGCCTGTCTATTTCCGTTTTGCGGTCAAGCGCGGGAAAGCTGCCGAAGGGGCAGATTATGTCCACTGTGCAATGACCCACTCCGATTACCTTGCCCAAATCGCTCAAGCCGGCACCTTCGGCGGAAAACCGCCGACGCGGATTTTATCCGCTATACTTTTGGTTATGCAAGATTGCACCAATTCGTACGGTTTTCGCGTACCCGACAGGAAGCCGGCCTTCGAGGATTCCCTTTCGGAGGCCAAATACTGGCAAGCGGAGGAGGGCGGCTCGGTCAGATGCGGGCTTTGTCCGCGCAGGTGCTTGATTAAGGGTGGCGAGCTGGGATATTGCGGAATCAGACTCAATCTCGAAGGAGCTCTTTTCACAACCGTATATGCCAGGCCGGCGGCTGTCGCGGTCGATCCCATCGAAAAAAAACCCCTGTACCATTTTCATCCCGGATCCAAGACGCTTTCGGTTGGAACCATAGGATGCAATTTGAAATGTGTCCATTGCCAAAATTGCGACATATCTTATGCGCGCTATGAAGCTGACGTCCTTGCGAGGACGTCCCGGATATCGGCCGCGGAACTGATCGCGCTGATAGCATCCACCGGTTCGCGCGGTATCGCCTTCACTTACAACGAACCGACGATTTGGGTTGAATACGTGCTCGATGTTTTTGCTGCGGCCAAGGAAGCCGGATATTACACGGCACTTGTAACAAACGCTTACATAGAGGATAAACCGCTTTCCGATTTGCTGAAAGTGACCGATGCATACCGTGCGGATTTGAAATTCCTGAATCCCGAGTCCGCCAGAAAAATTGCCGGCTTTGCCGATACAAAAATAATACTAAAGCGCATCGAAAAGGCCGTGCGCGCCGGAGCGCATGTCGAAGTTGTGACGAATATAATCCCCGGTTACAACGACTCGCCGGGCGAGCTTGGGCAAATGGCCAAGTGGATTTTTGCAGAGTGCGGCCGCGAGACTCCCTGGCATCTGACGCGGAGCTTCCCGCAGGAAAATTGGCGCGTGCCGCCGACTCCGATGGAAACGTTGCGCAAGGCAATTCAGATTGGCCGCGACGCGGGGCTTTCGCACGTGTATCCCGGGAACGTCGTCGGCATGGATTCGGACACTCTGTGTCCTAATTGCGGTGCGATAGTAATCGAAAGGGACGGCTACAGCGCGCGCGCGAGATCCCGGCTTCCATATTGCGGACAATGCGGATACAGGCTGAATATAGTCGCTTGATGGGCCTTTATCCCGAATATCCCGGATTCATGTTCGCGAGGATGTTTTTGAATTCGGGCCTGGATTTTACAGAATCCGGAAAGTTCTTGACGACAAATTCGGTGTCTATCCATCCGGCATCCACCGAGCGATCGAGCATTTTCAGGCTTTTTTCAACATCGCCCAGATTCGCATATGCAAGCGCCCCTTTGACCGCGGAATCCTTGTCGTAGCTGTCGTAGGTGACCGCGGCTTCATACTCCGCGGCAGCGCGCGCCAAGTCCCCCGCGCCTTCGTACGCGCGGGCAAGCAGTGCGTGCAGTCCCGCATCCTTCGGTTTCAACCCTGATGCCTTTTCGAGATGGGGTACGGCTTCCCGGTATCGTTCCGAGTCGAAAAGCGCCCGCCCCCAGGCGGCTTCTACCTCTCCCTCCGGCTGGCCGAGTTTGATTGCTTTTTCAAACGCCCCCCTTGCTTCCTCCGGCTTGCCCATACGAACTAGAATCGCCCCGATTTCGGAATGCGGCCGCGCCATAATCGGCGCGAGGACTGCGGCGGCCCTGAATTCAGCCAAGGAGTTTTCAAAATCCCCGGCATTTAGATAAAGCTGGGCGCTCGTGAGCCTCACCTGCACATTGTCGGGAAATAGATCAAGGCCGTTCGAAATCGCGTCCCGTGCGGAATCGATTCTGCCAACGTCGGAAAGAGCTTGCGCCCATACAGGGTAAAGGGCGGGTTCGAATGGGTCTATTTTCGACGCGTCCTCAAATCCGCCTATGGCTTCCTCGTATCGCCGCTGCCAGGATTCCGTCAGGGACAAACCAACCAACGCCTCGCCAAGAAACGAATTGTAATTGAGCGCGGCGCGGAATTTTTCCCTCGCTCGGGATGGCTGTCCCAAGCCCATGCTCGACAAACCTCGCTCTATATCCAAAAGCGCATTCGAGCCGGTTGTCTGCGAAAGCGCGGCGAGCAATACATCTGCCTCCTGAAAGCGGTTTGCCTTGTTGAGCACTCTCGCAAGGACACTGTCCCGTTCCACAGGATCGGAAAATGCTCTTTCAAGGGTTTTTCTGATTTCATCGCCGGCGAGACCAGCCCATGCCAAATCAATCGCGTGCCGCACCGCCACGGCCCGAGCGAGCGGGGGTTCGAGTTCCGCCGCATCCTTCGCCAATTCTGCCAGTACGGGAGTGTATTTTTCAGATGGCAAAAACCTGCTGTTTGCGAGCGCCCATATCGCGACGCGATTCGGCTCGGTGGAAGTAAGCATTTCCGGAGTAATCGTTTCCGCGGATTCGGACTCCGGCCAATACAGCTTGCGGATTTCGTCAATCTTCCCCTGTATATAAAGTAGCCTGCCTTTAATGAGCGGATCGCTGGACCGTATTTCAGGCAATTCGAACGGCGACCTGCAAAGATCCGCCAAGTCGGCGCCGAGCGGATCCTCCAAAGCGGCCAAATAGTCCATAAATCCGTTGTAGTCCGGGCGAAACCTAGCCGCTTCGGGTTTCAACTCCGCAAGAAACGCCTGGCTTGCAAGCGTGACCGGAGTTCGCCAGTGGAATTCCGACATCAAATCGTTTTTTAATCGCGCAAACGCCGCCTCGTAAAGCGAAACAACTTTCGGATTGAGCGTTGGTTGTGTGTCATCCTCCTCTTGCGGCCCGCCGTTGCAACCCGCAACAAGGAGAATGATTGCGGCCAAAACGGCCGTTGATAAACGAATATCCAGATTCAATTTCGACACCATAGACGGAAACTGACCCTCTATCTTAGACGCAACGATAGCGGCAGAAATTCAACCGCGCAAACCTACCAGAGCGTTTCAGCCGAACGCGTTACTGATGAATGTGGTTCTTCAGGAAACTCCGCCTGCGAATTCCTGGGGCAGGCTGCTTACCAAAAACGCGGTGATCGTCTCGATGCCGGTCTGCGTTCCCGGCTTGAAGGTGGCGTACACCTTTCCTTCCGGGTCGGTTGTTGATTCCAGCACTTCGATTGCGCCCAGTTCTTCGGCAAGGCTGAACATGACATCCACGTTGGGGACGGGAGTATCAACCAAATTGAGAACCTGCGCCACAATCGTTATCGAGGTGATTCCGTCGGCGGGAAGCTTCGCGGCTTCCTCGAAAAGCCTGCCGTCCCGGTTGGAAAAGTAAAGTTTGATTTTTGCCGGGCCGGCTTCGAGAATCGGAATTTCCACGGTTTGGGTCAAGCCCGTCACCGGTTCCGTTACCTCGATGATTGTGGTGCCCGGGCGCTCTCCCGCTCGGTAAAACGCTTCCAGCACACCGTTTGTGTCCGTCGTCTGCCTGTCGCGAATCAACTCGCCATCGCCTGAAATCATCCTTATTACAATCGGGACTCCCGAAGCATAAGTGCCATCAAGGTTGTAAAGCCGCACCGTTATCCGCGACGTGGAAAATCCGTCTGCCACGAGCCGCTCCGGAAATATTTCCACGTCCATGGTGTAAAGCTGGGTGGCCGTTTGCCTCTTGATCCAAGTGGAGATGAACCGGGACGGCTCCACCAGCTCAAGCTGGATTTGCGCGGAGATTGATGTCGGTATGGCGATACGGGCCGATTTCCCGCTGATTTCGTCCGTCGCGCGCACAACCGCCGTTTTCGCGGTTCTACCGGCTACGTAAAGCGCTTCCGCTGTGCCTTTGTCGTCCGTGTTGGGGAAAGTCGTCGTAAGCCGCCCATAGCCGTCTTCGAGATAAAAGCTCACGCGTCTGCCGGCAAGCGGTGCCCCGTTTGCATCCGTAAGTTTCAGCACGATGGTCGCCTCGGTTTTGCCATCTGCAGGCAGCATCGCGGGTCTGACATCGAAGCTGAAAACGACGTCGGATTGGGAGTCGAACGAATTCGCACCGGCCGTTTGTGCCATCGCGCCAGGCTGGGCAAACAAAGCCGCGGCGATCAACAAGCCCAACCACGGCGCCAACAAAACCAATCCTCGTCCCTTCATCGAAAACCTCCGGATAAGCCGGATTTGGAACGCAATCTGAATTCGGCGGACGCTTTGCGCGCTCCACGCTCATTATAGACTATTCCGCTGCCGAATTGTTTGAGTTGGAGCCGTTCATCGCGGAAAATGCGCGGGCGCGGGCCGGTCTCCGAGCAGGTTCAATTCCACCGCGTCTAAACATTAAAACATCATAGATTGCGTGACCACAACGACGATGGCGAGAACGATTGTGGCAAGGATGTTGAGCAGCACCAAAATTTCCGGGAAATCCAAAAGCTCGCCCGATATCGGCCTCGCCCTTTTCGATTTGGCAAGAAGGAATTTGATTTCAAGCGGCAGAATCGCGATCTCTATCACGAGCAGGATGACGAGGAAATACCTTGCCAAAAACGCCAACAGGAACAATTCTCCCCCTACAGCGCTTTCGGAATGCGTTTGAACAACCGAAGCCTTAGGCTGATCGCAAGTATATCCATCAGCATCTTGGGCGCGTCTTTAATGAATCTTACCTTGCTTTCCGGACTGTCTATCCAAATCACAGGCACTTCCTTGAGCGAAAAGCCCATTGACTTGGCGAGAAGCAACAGCTCCAAATCGAAGCTCCAACCCCAGACGCGTTGCCTGGGGAACACTTCCAACGCTGCCTTTTCACTGAACAACTTGAATCCACACTGGGTGTCGCGCACGCCTGGAAGAATTAGAAGCCGCGTCAGGTTGCGCATAGCCGCGCCCGCGAACCTCCTGTGCCAAGGCTGGAACCTGCGAACATCGCTGTCCTTCAGGCTCCTGCTGCCGAAAACGACGTCCACACCTTGCCTTGCCCAGAACAGAAGTTTATTCACTTCGGAAATCGGAGTTGAAAGATCCACGTCCGTAAACAGCCTGAACTTTCCGGTTGCGGCAGACATGCCCGTATTGACCGCCGCACCTTTGCCTTTTCTGGAAACGGGCGTTGAGATCAATCTAAGCGGGGTGCCGGGATTTTCATCTATATGCCTTCGAACGATGGCGGCGGTTCCGTCCTTTGAATGGTCGTCTACCACAATCAGCTCGACCGGGATTGGGGATGCTGCCGCAAACGCGGATAGCGACGCAAGACAGGCGCCGATGCGCTTTTCCTCATTGTACGCGGGGACAATAACCGAAAGTTCGACTTCCATTGCTTTGAACTTATATTTTACACAATGGAAGAGGATGCAGGCTGCATTGGGAGGTCACGGCGCGAAAATCCAAATGCTGCCGCCGACAACTGCATCGGGAGCAAGGTTCTTGAATTTCTCCCATCGGGCGTTGGCCAATTTTCGTTGCTCGTCGTAAAGCGTGTAATGCGTGCAACAATCCATGCCGTTGACGATCCATATGCTCACCGCGTAAATCTCGCCTGGCAAGAACTTGGTCGGGTCAATGTTTTCCGGATTCTCAAGGATATACTCGAAATCGTACAGCGATGGATCATCGTTGAACTTGTAGTAAAGGTGGATCGGACGGTCTATCCCATTCGCCTTCGCCCACTTGTCGAGCGCCGGCAAGCCTTGCCCCCAATCCGTGTTTGAATCGCTCATTATGTACGCGCGCCGGGAAGGGCCGTCCGCCAGCTCGTTCATATATGCCAGGTAATACGGCGCCTGGGAAAAAACGGACAGAAGGTAGAACGCCGAAAGGCCGGCGATCAAGGAATACAACGCCAGCGGACGCATGTCGGTTGGGGCTGTTTTTGGCTTCCCTCCGACTCGAAACTCGTCGGGGTCGAACTTGCGCTTCTTGAAGTCCACGGCCATGACGCCCGACGCATATATCGCCAGCAGTGGAAAAATGAAAAGCAGGTGCCGTACGCCGAAATTCAGGTGGCTCATAATTGCAAGCGCGGAATAAGCCAGAATCGGAATTACCAGAACCGCTTCGGCAATCCAATGCTCCCTGTCCTTGCGGAATCCAAGGAGGATGCTTGCGGCTATCAAAGCGAGAAACGGAATAGGCGTTTTGAAGAAAAACACGACAGGGAAGTAGTACCACCACCCCATAATTCTGTGCTCGCCCAACAGGAACGCGGGATGCCCGATTTGATTGTGAAAAAAGACCTGATACACGCCCATAATGTATTCCTTTGGAAGAGGAATCTTTTGGGCGAACTCGATTAGCGAATCCTTTCCGGGCAGCCATTCGGGAATGGTCTTGTCCGCCAGCCAGGTGAAATTGGGCGAATTTTCGGGCGAGATCACCGTCAAGTGGAACAAATAGCTGGCAAGCACGAACGCGAGTCCAATGACGGCAAACCACAATGCGGTAAAAGCGAGAAAGGCAAGGTTTCGTGCCCAGCCTTCCTTCGGAGGAAAACGCATCCCCATCAAATGCTGCGGCAAAGCGAATTGAGCGGGATAATTCTGCAGGTAATAAAAATGAATGAGCAGGACAAGCGCGGGCAATATCAGCGCGCTGAACTTGGTAATAACGGCGAGCGAGCCGAAAACCAACATCAAAATGTAATGGCGGGGGAGCAATGTGAAAAGGTAGCGGTGCGCGAAATACAGAGTTGCAAGCACCATCATCGCCACCGGCACGTCGCTGTTGGCCAGTGAAGCATGGGCGATTATGTTTGGTTCGAACGCGAAAATGAATAGGGCCAGGATGCCCGCTTTTTCGTTGTATATGGATCTGGCGAAAAGAAATACGAATACACACATCAGGCTTGAAAGCAGCAGAAACGGAATACGGGCAAGAAAAAGGATTTCCTTGCGGTTCTCGTGATTGGCGCTCCAAAAATCCTTGGCATGCCAAACCTGGTCTTTGGCTTCCCAGGATCCGGATTCGAAAGGATACTTAGCGCCTGACAGCACAACCGGCATCGCCGCAAGCCATTTGGTCAATGTTGGATGCTCGGTGTTCATCCGGAAATCGTGCCGCTTCCAGTATGAAACTCCCGACGCAATGTGATTGAACTCGTCGGTGGTAAGTCCGGTGTTGGCTGATGCCCACAATCCCTGCACGAAAAACGCGACAAGCAGCAGCGTTACCGCCGTCCAGGTGAACACCCCGCCCAGCTTGGTTTTCATCGGCCGGAGTATAGCAAAGCGTTTCTTTCAAAGGTATTAAGTATTGCCGTACAGGTGGCTCGGCGCATTGGTAGGTGAAAATGTCCCCCAAGCATGGAATGGCGCTCTTTGTCTGGATATTCTCCCTTCTGGGGGGAGTTTTCCTCGCCATCGGGCTTTTTCAGGTCGTTGGCGCTGCGGCGTTCAAAAGCAAAGCGGAATCCGCGGAAGGTGTTGTTGTTGAGATCGAGCGCCGCTCCGATTCGGACGGCTCTTCGTATTATCCGATTGTCCGGTTCACACCGAAAAACGGCGAAGAAATAGAGTTTACCGGCGGAATCGGTTCATCCCCGCCTTCGTTTAAAACCGGGCAAAAGGTCAAAGTGCTATACGATCCCAGGAATCCCGAAAGCGCCCGTATAGACGCATTCTTCGAGATGTACGGCTTCGGCGGCATTTTCGCGTTTGTCGGCTTTGTGTTTCTCGCGATCGGCCTGGGTATGGGCATTGCGCAGCTTCGCGACAAGTATTCCGACGACTGGCTGTTGATCAACGGAAAACAGGTGCAGGCCAAGATAATTTCGGTTGCACCCGACACTTCATTTCAGGTCAACGGGCAAAGCCCGTTCAGGATCACCGCGCAGTGGGAGAACCCGAATACCCGCAAAGTGCATGTTTTTCGCAGCGATCACATCTGGTTCGATCCGAGCCAGTACATCGAAGGCGACGAAGTCACGGTTTTGATAGACCCAAAGAATCCGAAGAAGTACGACGTGGATCTGCGGTTTCTACCGGAATTGGCCTAGCAGATGGAAAAAGGTATTTGCCGCCTGTCTGCCTCGGCATTTTCAGCGAGCGATTTCCGCTTAAGGAACAAGCACGATTTTGCCGACGACTTCGCCTTGCGCCATAAGCTCCTGCGCCTTTCTGGCGTCGGATAAGGGCAGCGTCGCGCCGATGTGAGGCGAAATCTGATTGGATGCGAGCATAGAAACCAGCTCGGTCATCTCCGCTTTCGTACCGAGGTAAACGCCGTGGATGGAGAGATGCCGCAGGTAGGTCATATGCAGGCTCAAAGGGGATTCACGTCCCGTCAGCATCCCGCACAGCACCATCCGTCCGCCGCGCTTGAGCATTTCGAAGCTCGCGGGGAACGCGTCGCTTCCGACATAGTTGACGACGAAATCCACTCCGTTCGGTGCGATCCTTTTCACTTCCGCGGCGACGTCGACCTTCGTCCGGTCGAGCACGAAATCCGCGCCGAGTTTTCTGATTTCATCAAGTTTCCAGGCCGCTCCGGCGGTTGCAATGACTTTTGTATCGATTGATTTCGCGAGCTTGACCGCAAACGTCCCAAGCCCGCCTCCTCCGCCCCATATGAAAAACGTTTCGCCCGGCTGCAGATTCCCGACCGTTTTGATTGCGTGAAATGCGGTCAGCCCCGCGACGGGCAGCGCGGCGGCAGCTTCGAACGAAACGGAATCCGGAAGCGGAATCAGGTTTTCCACGGGTACGCGCGCGTATTCCGCGTAGCCGCCGTCGGTGTGCAGGCCGATGAACTTCCAGTTGAGGCAAAGGTTCGGCCTGCCCGCGGCGCAAAGCTCGCATCCGCCGCACGCGATTAGAGGATACGCGACAACCCTGGTTCCGGTCGAAATCCCGGCTTTCGCCGCGTCGTCCGCCGCGCCGTTGTTGCCGAACGACACAACTTCGCCCGCGATGTCGCCGCCAGGAATGTGCGGGAATGCGATACCGATTCCGGGATAGCCCTCGCGCGATACCAGGTCGACGCGGTTGACGCCGGTGGCTCGGACGCGCACGAGCGCTTCCCCCGGCGCAGGCTCGATGTCGGGGAATTCCTGCCTGCATTCGACGACGTCGGAGCCGCCGTGGCGCGGATATACAATTGCCTTCATTGGCGTTTCCTTGAGTTCGGGATGACGGTTGTTATTACCCGCAAGGACGGCGCATTATCAGCCGAAGGTTAAGTTGCTCAATTAATCGGCCAGACAACGAATATCGCAACGTCCCAAAGCGCATGAGAAATCAGCCCCGGCCAGACGGACTTGAACCGCATATAAATCAACCCCCAGAACGCCCCGCAAACCGCCGCAGCGCCGAAAAGCATCAAATTGCCCGACCATATATGCACAAGCGCGTAAAGCGCGGTCGCGAGCATAAAACCTTTCCATCCTGATTGCTGCGGGCTCCGGCCTTGCGAAAACCAGATGGACAGCCTGCGTTGCACGAATCCGCGCCAGAAAATTTCCTCAGCCGGGCCGATTAGGAAAAGCAAAAGCACCGCGATCAGCCAGGGAGTGGCCTGCATTTTCGTGCTGTAAATGTTGCCCACCATCGAACCTGCGGTTGGAAGGATTGCGGTTGCGACTTTATAGCCCGCGAAAAAAATGAAATAAAGTAAAGCCGCCGCCGCCGGTCCGATTAAAAGATATATGGCCCTAAAACTGAAACTTTGGCGTATACCCTGCCGATCGACCGCAACGGCGTAAACTGTCAAAAGCGAAGCCGCCAGCGCCATCGTCCCCCAGAAGTTCACAAGGCTTTTCGTCCACGGCGAAAAGAGCATGAACCAGAATCCCGCGGCCAAAATCACCGCCGGGATCATAGGCTCGATGTTTCGGCCTCTGTGCCAAGGCAGTTTTTTCACTTTATGAACGCCGAGACCGCGATCGAAATCGCAAATAGAGCGCCGAACGCCGTGTGAAGCTGCGCCGTCGCGACGTCCACCGCCGCGATCTTCTCCGGCTTCTCAACTTCGCCGCCCGAAATCGCTTTCACATTCTTCAGGGCGAGCGGCAGTGAAAGGAATACCACCATCGTCCACCAGGGAATCACGCCGAAGTAAGCCATTATCGGGACGCTTAAATAAGCGCCAAGCACCCAGATTGAGTAAAGAATTTTCGCGCCGGATATTCCCAGCGCGCTTTCGAATGTGATTATCCCCGCTTCGGTGTCGTGCTTTATGTCGCGGACGTTGTTCGCCGAAAGAATCCCCGCGATAAGCGCGCCGAGCGGAATCGAAACCCAAACCGGCTGCGCGAGAGCGGCCCACGACAGGTCGCCGGTAAGCGCGTAAAACGTGCCGATCGTCATCCCCGTTCCGAAGAAAAGGAAAACCGCGAAGTCGCCGAGACCGATGTATTTGTAACCGACCGGATTCGCGCAATAAAAATAAGCGCCGAGCAGCCCTGCAACGCCCATCGCCAGCATCGGCCATCCGCGGAAATAAACAAGAATCAGCCCAAGCGCGCTCGCAACGGCGAAAAACGCCAGTCCGCCGAGATAAGCTTCGCGCGGCGTCAAAAGCCCGCCCGTCAGCACTCCGCTGCTTCCGAACGTGTAGTCTTTGTCCACCTTGCGCTTGAAGTCGAACACGTCGCTTATCACGTTCGCCGCCATGTGGTAAAGGATTCCGGCGATCATGCACACGGGGAAGAGCCACCAGTTGACCGGCCCGGCTTTATACGAAAGCGCCAGCGCGCCGGCGACCACCACGCTGACAAAAGTCGCGGGAAACGCGAAGGCGCGCACCGCCTGGATCCAAATGCTTGTTTTGCTCCTTGCGGGAGCCGCGGAATCGGACATATCAATTACCTCGAAACGAAGGGATTGCGAAACAAAGCGCAGGAAGGCGCGCGGAAATTATATACCCGGCTCGGCTCCCCAGAAATGAAGAACCTCCATATCATCCGGGATGTCCGCGCCGTGCGTACCCCGGCCGGTGGCCGGATCGACATGCGCTCCATGGTCGGGAAGAAACGCATACGCAAAGGAATCGCCTATCCAATGCAGCCTTGCCGCTTTAACAAGCTTGCGGAATGCGGCGATGTGCCTGCCCGCAGCCAATATTGCGCGCGCGGAATCCGGCCTCTCTTCATGGAGCGTGTCGTCGTACTCCTGATGGTATAAAACTACAACGTCGTGCGCGCCGATTTCCACAAGGGCGAGAGTGCGCTCCGTCACTTCGGGATCGTACTCCTCCGCAAAGTAGTCCATTTCACGGCCGCGAAAAATCCTTTCGATTGTCGAGCCTTTCACCGCGACTATCGCGGGATGGAAACCGGACCTCAATAGAGCATCGAAAAGCGTATCGCAGACGAGAACGCTTTTGTCGCGGCCCGTGTTTCCGTGGAATTCCGGAGCAGCTCCGGTAAACATTGACGAGTAGCACACCGGCGTAATCGGCGGGAACATGGAGCGCAGCTCCGTCTTGAGGGGGGCGTCCTCGATTATCGCGTTTTCAAGTTCGCTATGTGCTTCCAGAAATTTTCGGCCGATTGCATCGGGGCAATACAGGAGAATCCTCCTTGCCTCTCCCCCAAGCATTTCCCGCAAACGGCAGACTAGGTTTTCGGGCGGCGCGGATGCGGAATTTTCGGGAGGAGCGATACCGAGCAGCCTGCAAACGGTTTCGGTCACCGACTCAATCGTGTCAAAATCCTTCATTCCCGCCGCCTTCTCCTTCGCTTTCCGCGTACAATTCCGGATAGAGCGTCTTTGCGCACGCGGGACACAGGCTGTGGCTGAATTCTGCTCCGGAGTGCTGCTCGACGTACGATTCGATTTGCTGCCAGAATCCCGCGTCGTCGCGGATGCGCTTGCAGGACGCGCAGATCGGAATTAGCCCTTTGAGGGTCTTGATTTCCGTTATTGCCGCGGTCAGCTCGCGTATCAGGCTGTCTTTTTCCCAATCCGCCCGTTTCCGCTCGGTGGCGTCGTGTGCATAAATCACCACACTTGTGGTTTTGCCGTCGTCGTCCAAAATCGGATACAGATGGTTTTCGAAAAATATGTCGTCCCTTGTATCCTCGAAAAAAACCGGCTGACCGCTTCGAACGCAATCTTCCAGCCTTTTTCTCCGCGATTCCGCAAGCCGCTCTTCCAGGCCGAAGAACACGCTTCTTCTGATCAAATCAGCGCGGGAGATGTTTCTTAGTTTGCAGGCCGCATCGTTGACTTCAAGCACAACGCCAGAATTGTCCACAAGGAACACGGAATCTTTGAGTGCGTTGATTATCGTCCTGAACTGCGTTTCGCTTTTCCTCGCCGCGAGCTTTCTGCCCGAAATGTCCCGGATCATCATCTGAATCGCTAGCCGGCCTCCGAAGGTTGTCGAGGCGGCGGTGACCTCGACATCGATCGGTGCTCCATCAAGCCTAACAAACCTGCCTTCGGTAGGCCCGACGAAACCGCCGGATTCCAGAATCCGCCTCTTTTGCAATATCGCCTCCCGCCCGTCGGGATGCGCTAAATCGAGAGCGGCCATTCCAAGAAGATCGTCCGGCGATTTCGCACCGAAAAGTTGGGCGGCCGCCGGATTCGCAAAGACGATTTTGCCTTCGCAATGCACAACGATTGCGTCGATGGATGTATCCACAAGTTTCTTGTAGCGCTCCTCGCTCTCCCTCCTGGTTTCTTCCGCAAGCACATGCTTGGTGATATCCCTGAATACGGTCACAACCGTATCCACTTTTCCCCCGTTTGATACAGGCACCTTTTTTATTTCCGCCACGAAAACGCTGTCCCCAAGCGCTATCCTGTCGGAGGTCATCTGGGGAGTGCCGGTTTCGAATACCAGCGAGTACTCGTCCATCGTGTCGTCGGTTACGAACGGCAGTGCATCGCGCAATGCCAGCCCATCTATTTTGTCGTTCATTCCCGCGGAAGCAAGCATCCGCCTCAAGCTTTCGCTGGCGTAAATCACCGTACGGCCGCTGTCTATCACATGAACCCATTCCTCCATCGCGTTCAAGGAGGTTTTCAGCAGCCGCTCGGACTTTAGCAACGCGTCTTCCGCAGCCTTGCGCCGCGTGATGTCCTCGACGGTTCCGTCGTAGTAAATGACCTTGCCTTGCTTATCGCGGATCGCTTTCGCGTTCTCGCGCACGAAAATGGTGTTGCCGTCCTTGGTTTTCCAGGCGGATTCCAGCCCCACAATGCTGCCTTGTGTTTCAAGCGCATGCTTGAAATCCGCCCGCGAATACTGCGGTTCTAAGCCTTCTTCTTCAAGATTTCGGTTCGCGGCTTCCTCGAAAGAGGAATAGCCCAGCATACGCAAAATCGCCGGATTGCAATACAAAATTTTGCCGTCCGGAGTCGTGCGATACACCCCAAGCGGGGAGTTTTCGGCAAGCGTCCTGTACCTTTCCTCGCTTCGAGCCAGCTCTTCGGTTCTGGTTTTGACGAGCTCGTCCAAATGCTCCGTCAGCTCCCTAAGGCCGAGCTCCGCGATGACGCGCTCGGTGACGTCTACAAGGCAGAAAAGCGCGCCTTCCACTTTGTTTCTTGAATCCTTGACAGGTATGACGTCGAAATCCCAATAACGGGGGGAATCGAATTCCTTGGACGGAAATTCCAGCCGCTCGCCGAGGCCGACAATCGGCGTGCCGAAGTTGATGACCTCTTTGAATTTTGCTTCCATTTCCGCATCCGGGAAAATATCGAAGTGCCGGGCACCTGTCAGGTCGCCGGGCTTTTTGCAACTGTAATCCGCGAAAGCGCGATTAACTTTTATATAACGAAATTCCCTATCGAGGTATGCCAGGAGCATGTTCGTGGTCGAGAATATTCTTTCGAGAAGCTCGTTGGCTGTCCTGACTTCCTTTTCCCGCCGTTTGCGTTCCTCCATCTCCGCAAGCAGCTTTTTGTTGGCGTCGGCCAGTTCTTTCGTGCGCTTTTCCACCTTAGATTCCAGCGAGCTGCGCGCATCCTCGAGATTGGTTTGCACCTGCTGGCGCTCCAACAGGTTTTCGAGCAAACGGGCCACCTCGCTTCCGCGTCCCGCGGTCCGGGCGAATTCATCGGGGGGCACGTAATAAAAATTTTTGCATACAAACCCGCCTGCGACGACAATCGGATGGGTTTTAATCGCGCTGAGAATTGTTTCAGGATTAAGCTTGCGCCTGCTGTACACGCTCATTACAGAAGCTTCGTGCTTTGCGGCGAATCTTGCCAGCTTCGCCCCGAATTCCAAAAGCTGGGATTCGTCGGCTTCGCCGAGCGCCCACGCTTCGTCAATGATAATTCTCAAAGC
>JABRWB010000079.1 GCA_039961635.1 bacterium | reverse complement strand
GGCGGTTCCGCGTCCGGATTGTGGTGAAAAATTGCGAATCCGGCACAACGGCTTTGGAACCTGGTAGCAATCGGCGTAATGTCCGATATGCCGACCTCGCAATTCCCGTCACCGTCCAACCATGCATCGGTTTCGTCGCCAACACCGTCGCCGACAATGTGCCCGAGATTCAAAGCGAGCGGTGTTAGGTCGGCAACCGACACTTCGCCGTCCAGATTGTAGTCGCCCGGATTTTCGTAATCGAATGTCAGGGTGAAATCGTCCGGGTCGTAAGTCCAATCGAGGGCCAAGCTTTCGGGGACGGGTGGTGCCGGGGCGCGGCTTAGTTGCCGCTCCAGTTCCTCGGAAAGCACTGATTGATTGGATTCTGCAGCCAAATCCAGCGTGACTGCAATCTCAGTGTCAGGCCCTGATGGGCTCGCAGCACTTCCTGCAGGCGCGGACGTTTGCAATGACGGTGCAATAGGCATTTGGTTGTGGATACGCCCATTCCGACCGCATCCGGCCATTAACATCGCCAGAAGCATGGTGAAGTAAATGATAATTCGAAGCATGAAATCCTCCTTAAGTGGTGAAATGGTAAGCTAAGGGGAAAGTCCCCTTTAAATGTTGCGATCAAAGGTCATCAACAACCGCGGCGGCGCAAGGGCGGGATGGAGCCGCCCGCGTCCAAGCCTACAAGGATTAGTCAAGCTTCAGCCCTCATCAGCTTCCGGCGTCTTCTTGTGGCAGAACAGTGAACTTCACTTCTTTGCTCACAATGTTCCCGGGAATTAAAAACTCTGGATCACCATCGGCCAAATCAGACCAAGGCGTTGAATTCCTGCCGTTTTGAACAGCTCCGATTCCGCCAAGTCTGGGCTCTGCAGCAGTCGAGTAAGCGAATACATAGTCGCCCGCGGCAAGCCCATCGAAATGAAGAATCAAATTTGATATTGGTTCGCCTTCCCCGGGTGGGTTTACAATTGTCGAACCAATAGTAAAAAGCTGTTTGTCTCCATGATGTCTGTAGAAAAAATATCTTTTTGACCTGTCCAGCGTTTCGCCAGCCAGCCACAGGTCGTTTGGATATCCGTAAAGTATGGCGGGGCGAAACTCCGCAGAGAGAAAGATCACAATCTCAAATGGACTCGCTTCGACAATCTTATCCGGAATTACAACTTCCAAGATATAGGGAGCATAAAGTACACTTCCGAAACCTTCGGGGTCTATCAGTCCTGAATCAGCGGGTGGACTGTAATCGGTTGGCATTATCAATGGATCCGGCCATCCAAAATTATCGTTTGGCTCGAATACATTTGCTCCTTTGCTTGAGCATCCTGCAAACGATAAAGCCCACAGAACCATTGCAACCATCAAAAAGCTTTGCTGCAATATCGCGAAAATGTATCTACCAACCATTTATGGCCTCCTCGTAATCCACCATGCCGGAGACATACATTCCACCGGACGCGGGCGGGATGGGACCGCCCGCGCCAGATCTTTTTTTGAAGCAAAGATAGCAACAAACTGACTATTGCAGGGGATCAAGCAATTCAAACACGAGTACAGGATTCACCTGCGATACAACCTCGTACTTTCCTCGCCAATAGCGCACCGCCGCTTCAACAGAGGTCTCTGGAGGTAGCTTAATGTTCAAATCCTTGCTTGACATTGAGGTTTCGGAGTAAGTTTGGCTAAGCAGCATTAGGTTTTCCGATTTCACAAATGCCTCTACTCCTGGATCGGATAGAGGCTTGTATAATCGAACCTGAACTCGTCCGTCAACAATTTCGTACGTATCGCCGCTTATTGGATGTGTAAACTCACGAACTGAAACCGGTTCAGTATCTGCAATGAAGCTGCCAACATCGATCACAGCGCTTGTTATCCAATTATCAGGCAAATTCGCACCTTCCAATTGAATCTTGACATAGGTGCCGATTTCCGCGGCCTGCCATTCGTACCATGTTCCCAATGCAATCCTGCATTTGTCCCAGTTTACAAATGCAACCTGGCTCCATTGGCCCGATTCTCCTTGAGCCCAAGGATTAAAATTGTCGCAGGTCAGAATTCGGAAGCCGCCAATGGAAGCAAGAAAGGACTGCGCAACTGGCGTAACATCGGCAATGCTAACTTCTTCATCACCGTTTCCATCAATCCAGTACACAATTGGATCGTGTGCATCATATCCGCGTAGGTCGGCGCCGAAGTGAATCGCAATGGGAGTTAAATCCGACACGCTTACCTCTCCATCCATATTGTAATCGGCGCGAAGAGGATTTGGCCACCGAACCGTTCCTTCGTATCTTTCAAACCAAAGCGATCCCAGCGAGTCATAGGGAACTGTGGACTGCTTGCTCTTGGCGGCGCTCAAGTCATCGAGTTGCTCAAAGAGCGCACCTTGGAGCATTTGAATTGTTCCATTCACATTGGACTCAGATTCATCGCCCAAATGCAATGTGCGCCAGGAACATGCCGAAATTGATTGAAAAGCAATTGCGCAGGCAAAAAGCACCAAGAGCTTAGAACGCATCACTCGTATTCCTCCCACCATGGCTCAGGGGGATCCTGAGACAAAGCCGCGTAAGCATCAATCCTGCCAAAAGGAAAAAGCGGATTGCTGACAGGCAGCGGAGCATGAGTATCCTTGATCCATTGGGCAAGCTGGGTCGAGCTCATATCCCTGTGCTTTGAAGAAAGCATTACCGCAACTGCTGCAGTTATCGGCGACGAAAAACTTGTCCCGCTAATTGTACAAGTTGCGGACGGATCGAATCCGAGCTGCACCCCTCGCCAGCTGTTGCCAAGCATATCCGTCGTCAATATGCCCGATCCCGGCGCGGAAATATCTACTAAAGCCATATTCTTGTTGCTAAACGGAGAACGGCTGCCGTCTGATGCATGGGCCGCAACTGCCAGGCATCGTGGGTAAGCCGCCGGATAACTGAACTTAGTAGCGGAATTGTCGTTTCCGGCGCTGCATACAAACAGCATTTTGCCGGAAAGGACGCCAACCATAAGCTCAATGTCCGAAGACTTGGGTCCGCCGAAGCTGCAATTAACCACCTCTATGTTGTAATGCTCAACGGTGTAGTTGAAAGGCGGGTAATACAGCCATTCCTTTTTGAAGACTCCTTTGACGCATCCCAAAGCGCCAAGGGCATTCGTGATCGACTTATGCCGTATTCCACTGAGCATGAATCCCGATTCACCGCATTCTACCCAAACTACATAAAAATCGAGCCCGACAGGATAGTAGCGGTTTTGGGGCGAAATACCGGCAACAGCGTTGTATGAAGGAACGTATGCGTTGTTAATGGCTGCGGAAATCGTTCCAGCAACACTTGTTCCATGGCCTAACATCATGCAATACGGCACCGCTCTGGGGTCCGGCCAGTTGCCGTGATACTTAATAACAGGCTGACCCCCGTTTGGCTCAAACATTGTTTGGTAAAGCTTGTCGGTGGTTCGTACACCCCAAGGAGTTCGACGACTAGTCAAGTCACCGTGAATCAGCTGAACTCCGGTGTCCATTATTGCAACGACTTCATCGCTACGCCCATAATATCCATTCCGCCAAGCGTCTTGAATGTTGATGTCGTAGGCTTCGGTTTCCTTCAATGCCCATTGCTCGCTAAACCTGGGATCATTCGGATCCGTAATTGGCCAAACATCTACAATGTAAAAGTACTCTGGTTCAACGGTCTCAATTAGGTTTGGGTAATCGTCCGGCCAATTCTCAACGGCTTCTTCCACTGTTGTTCCCTCGGGAAGAATTGCGCCTATCGCCCTAATTGGCGGCCAATCGTTATCTACGAACAAATTCTCAGACGCAATGAACGAAGCAACGTCCTGATCTGATGCAACAGGATTCATCGGAAGTGAGTACACCGGATCGAATGGATTAAGTTCCTCGTCGTAGTAGTTTGAAGGAACATCAGGAAACTGAGGCGGGTTTTTAAAGCAAATCACCACGGAGTAGTCAAAAATGTAATTTGTCTCTCCGGAAATGGGGTGAGTGAACTCCCGAACGGGCCAATTCTCTCCGTCCAATATGCCTTGCCCATCCAAGCTCTGCCCGCCGCCTTCCGGCTCGTCGCCGTCAAGCCCTGGGTCCACCGCGGGCGCGCGGTTCGCCAACTCGTCCGCCGGGGATTCGCCCTGCGTGCCGGTAACCGCCGCCTCCGGTGCAACTGCGGCGTTCATCCTCTTATCGCTCCCCGTGCATGCTGTGAACAGCATCACAAGCGCGAGCGCCAAACACAACATTTGGAGGAGGGAGTTTACCCCCCCTGCGAAACTTGTACTTCGAGGTGCTGCGTTTCATCTTCCTTCTCCTTACACGATATATTTTATTTTATCTCCAAGGCGCCAATCGGTGTCCTACGCCGCTTATGGCCTTTTCAATCGAAACTCTTTCAATAATGGAGTGTGGCTCCGACCGAGTCATCGCTCCGGATGTTTGTCCAGGTTGGCGGGAAAGACGGCCCCCGTCATCCCTGGCGGCGTTGCCGCCGCGCGATTTGTTTGTTGCGCCGAGACCTTCCGGCTGGAGGGATTATACCCGAAAATCACCCTGTCAACAAGTTT
>JABRWB010000078.1 GCA_039961635.1 bacterium | reverse complement strand
TATACACTATCCCGGGGCAATTCACGATTAAAGCCAAGGTGACATATTGGGATGGATGGACACTTGATAGCCTTGCAAACATAACAATCACCGTCCTCCCTCCCGAAGACGCCGGAAGCTGACGTTGTTCGTTGCTTGATTGATTTGCACATTTCCGGGGCGCGGGCGGTTCTATCCCGCCCGCTCCCCGGATTCTTCGCGCGCCTATCCGATCAGCTCCTCCGCCACGCGCAGCATGTTCTCCGGCGGCACGAGCGTCACGTTTTCCGGCTTGCCTTCGAGCAGCTTTTCCGCGACGCCGTGATATTGCTCCGGGCAGGCGACGAGCACCTTTATCCCGAACTGCGTCGTCGCGTGCAGCATGTCCTTGACCGTAAGCTCGTCGCGCCTGTGCGAGACAAGCTTGTGCAGCCAGCAGATGATGATGTCCGGCTTGTTGGAGGCCGTGAGCATCTGGATGTTCAGCCCGTGGCCGTCGTAGCCGTTCGACAGCGGCATCGTGTCGCAGCCGAGAGCCTGCAAAGTCGTCAGCCACTCCGGGCTGGTTCCGTCCATGTATCCGATAAGCTTTCCCATATCTACTCCTTTTGCGCCTAGACGGCGCCCTGATCCGCCATTGCCTGCGCGACCTTCAGGAATCCCGCGATGTTCGCGCCGACGACGTAATTGCCGGGCGCGTCGTACCGCGCGGCGGTGGATACGCAGGTGCGGTGGATGTTGACCATTATCTGGAACAGCTTGCCTTCCACCTCGTCGGCCGTCCATGAATAGTGCTGCGCGTTCTGGGTCATCTCCAGGCCGCTGACCGCCACGCCGCCCGCGTTTGCCGCCTTGCCGGGAGCGAACAGCACTCCGTTTTCCTGGAAGAACCTGACCGCGTCCGGCGTCGTCGGCATGTTCGCGCCCTCGCACACCAGCCGCACGCCGGCGTCCTTCAGCGCTTTCGCGTCTTCGAGATTGAGTTCGTTCTGCGTAGCGCACGGGAATGCGACGTCGGCCTTGCCGAGTTTCCAGACGTTAGATTTGGGAAAGAACTGGACTTTGAACTTCTGCGCGTATTCGCCAAGGAATCTGCGCTTGTTGAAAACCAGATCCTTCGTCCATTCCAGCTTTTCCTTGTCGATGCCGTCGGGATCGTAAATCGCGCCCGTGATGTCGCAAAGGCTGACGACCTTTCCTCCCATTTGGAGAATTTTCTCCGCGGCGTAAAGCGCCACGTTGCCCGCTCCCGAAACCAGGCAGGTCTTGTCCTTCAAACCTTCGCCGATTTTCTTGAGCACCTCTGAAGCGAAATAAACGACGCCGTAACCCGTCGCCTCCGGCCGGATGAGACTCCCCCCCCACTCCTTTCCTTTTCCGGTCAGCACGCCTTCGAACGCGTTGCGCATCCGCTTGTACTGGCCGAAGAGAAATCCGATTTCGCGCCTGCCCACTCCGATGTCGCCGGCGGGCACGTCGGTGTCCGGGCCGATGTGACGCGCCAGCTCGGTCATGAAAGACTGGCAGAATTTCATCACCTCGCGGTCGCTCTTGCCGATGGGATTGAAATTGCTGCCGCCCTTGCCGCCTCCCATCGGAAGCGTTGTGAGCGCGTTCTTGAACACCTGCTCGAACGCCAGGAACTTGAGGATGCTCAGGTTCACCGTCTTATCGAAACGCAGCCCGCCCTTGTACGGGCCGATGGCGCTGTTCATCTGGACGCGGTAGCCGCGGTTGACGCGTATTTTTCCGGAGTCGTCCACCCACGGGACGCGGAATACCAGTATGCGCTCCGGCTCGGTCATCCGCTCCAGTATTTCGTCGCGCGCATAGTCCGGATGCCTGTCGAGTATCGGCAGGATGGATTGCGCGACTTCGTGAACCGCCTGGTGGAATTCCGGCTCGCCCGGGTTTTCCTCCACGACGCGTTGCATGAACTGCTCTATGTTGGTCGACATTGTCATACTCCTTTAGCCATCCCCCCGAAATCTGAAAATACCCGCAACGCCGGGGGGAGCCGCCGCCGCGCGCGATCTTGGCGGCGGATCCCCGGTTGCCCAACCTCATGGGTTGTCTCGTTTGAGCGACGAATCCGTGAACTCGTCGCACTGGTAAATGGGCAGCCTCGCCGCCCCAAGGAACAGGCAGGTGTCGCGATGCGAGCACGTGAGGCAGATGGAGGATTCGAGGATGTCCGGCGCGTCAGGAATGTCCGCGGGATCGAACACCTTCAACAGCTTCTTGCTTCCGTTCGGCTCGTGCAGCCCTGCGAGGCCGCCCCCGCTGTCGGGAATTCTCTTTCTGGTCATTTTTGGCTCCTTGATTCGCGGCGTGGGCTACTTGTATTCCTCGCACTCCAAAACGGGGACGCCCTTCGCGCGGTACGCGCAGCCTTCGAAGCTCTCGCAGTTGGCGCACAGCCCCGTTGCGGCGGCTTCGGGATCCACGCCCGCGTCCGCGGCATTCCCCGCGTGCGTCTGCGCATTGCTCTGCTCGAACGAGGTGAACTCGTCGCAGAACCACACGGGCTGCCGCGCCGCTTTCGCGAACAGGCAGGTCTCGTGGTGGCTGCAGGTGACGCACAGCCCGATCTCGCCGGGCTCCGCACGGCGCGCCTTCTCGACGATGCTGACGCCCTTCAACTCGACGGGATAGTCGAACTTCCCGCCGCGATCCTCTGTTTTGTAAACGCTCATCTTGAACCTCCGGAATTATTCCCGCAGTTCCGGCTTGAAGCTCCGGCCCCGCGGTTCGATTGAATTGTCCTGATCGCGGATGCGAAAAACAATTGGGATTTTCCGGTCGGAAACTCCCTTAGCTTTTTCTAAGGATATTCCCGATTAATGGCGCGCCGGAAACGCCCGCAATAACGGCGGTCGCTGCAATAATTGCGCGCGAAAGCACGGGCGGCAATCATGCATCCGGTGCGCCTATGGCGGGAAAACCCGATGAATACTGAATATTATTCGGTGCTTGCGCGGTTACCGCGTCCCGGCGAAGCGGCGAGCCAGTGCGAAAACCGCCAAGTGAGGGCGCATCAAAGTATTTGTTTCACAAAGTTTAAATGCGCACGAATTCAGGATATTCCGCATTGAATCAATCCGCCGCCGAGTCTAAATAAAACTGGATACTTCGGGGAATCCAGCGCGCAAAATCCCGGGGGCGGACGGGATGGGACCGGCCTCTGCCCGGAGATGTGCAAGTCAATCAATCATCGAACAACGTCAGCTTCCGGCGTCTTCGGGGGGGAGGATCTCAACCACGGCCCCCTTATCCCCAGACTCAACCAATTCACCGTCCCAATACACTGCCCTGGCCAACACCCGATATTTGCCGGGAATGAGATACCTGTGAGACGGCAACGTCAAGCCTTCGGGTGTGCCGCGCCTATACGCCTCCTGCATTACGAGGGTGCAGTCCTGCCACTCGTGGGAATCGCCGAAGTTGATCTCAACCTTTATGACGAATGGATCCTTTAAGTTGTCGCCGGGCTTCCCAAATGAGCAAGCAACAAATCCCTCAAGTTCCACCGGTGCAATGAATGTAAGAGGGGAATTGAAGTGCTCCCCCGGTTTGGAAACCATCGCTCCGACCTGTCTTGGAATGTCGTACAGCTCATGCTGCCCCACCTGGTTTTGGTTTGCAGAACTGCAGGATGCAATTAAACAGCATGCGGCCAAACCAATAAGAATGATCTTCAACATCAGATTACCCTCCTTCTCAATGGGGTAGCCCAAAAACCCGCGCGGCATCAATACCCCCGTACGACAACTCACCGACTGGAAGGTCTTGGTGGTTAATTATGATACGTGACCTAATTTGCGACGTGTTGTCTGAAGTATGCAATGCAATCAGCGCCGCTACTCCACTAACGTGCGGTGCAGCTACAGATGTTCCCAGAAACCAATAATGGTATCCAGCCGGGTCGTATCCCAATTGCTTCCCGTACTTGTTTGTACCGTGCATATCAGTGGTTGCGATTTCGAATCCAGGGGCCGCAATATCTACAAACGCAGGATTCCAATTGCTGCCTATGGGTGGGGGACCGATTTCTACCCATCTGGTTCCATCTTTTTCATAGGCAGCTACCGCCAGGCCTAAATCGACTCTGGCAGGCCAGTGGACAGCTGTTGGGCTGTTGTCATTGCCTGCAGAACCAACAAAAAGCGTGTAGGGCGCAATTGATTGCACAATACGGATTTCATGTGGGTCGCTGGCTGTTTTGCCAAATGAGCAATTGACAACCTCAATATTGTAATGCGGAAACTGGTTGTCTGGCCAGAGTTGCCATGGATCTAGTTCGCGCTTGAAGGCGCCTGGCGCGTAATAGGCATTGTAAATCGAAAAGCTCTCAAAAACTGCTCCAGTTCCTGCCTGATTAGCTTTTGCAGACGCAACCAACGGAAGCATTTTGCAGTATGCAGCGATGCCAAGCGCGTCAGTGTCGCTATAAAATGCATCAGGGTCATTGTTTACAGATGCCGCGACGATTCCGGCTACGCAAGTGCCATGACCCAAATGCTTTGCATTTGCCTCACTTGCATCAATGAGGCTTTTCCAAGGCTCACCACCCCACCGATCGATGTAAACCTTATACTTTTTGGGAAATGTATTTACTCCCCATTCCGTAAGCCTTGATACCAAGTCAGGATGTGAACGTTGCACTCCGGTATCCAACACGGCGACAACCACATCTGAATTACCGGTGTACCCGCCTTGCCAAGCAGTTTTAACCCCTATATCGTAATCATCGCTGTAAATCCAATCAAGAAGCCTCCAACAGTATGCTAACCTCTCCTCGTTAGGATCGTCGTTTGGCCATGCATCGGAGTAGTAAACAAAATCCGGCTCGACTGATACTACTAGTCCTGCATAGACTGCAGGCCATATCAAAATAGCTTCTTCCACCGTTGTTTCGGGAGGAAGCGATACACCCAGTATTTTATGCGCTCGCCACTCTGACATCACCTGCAAGTTCTCGGATGCGATGAATGCATCTATGGCTGGGTCCCATACCAAAAGAGGATATTGAATCGAATAGTACGGGTCGACTTGTATCCGCGGCGTGTCAAAGTAGTTTTCATCCATTAAGGGTATTACCGGTGGATTGACAAAGGCAATGCTTACCCTCCAATCCACGATTTCGCATGTCTCGCCCGTGATTGGATGAGTGAATTGCCTGATTACCGCATTAAGGACATCTTCCGCCGGATCGGCGGGTTCAGGATCATCCAACTCCATCGCGCCTCCCTCCGGTTCGTCGTCTCCGCCGAAGCCGGAATCTATCGCAGGGGTGCGGCTAGCATCTTCGGGGCCTACTGTGGAGCCTGCTTCGCTTGCACCCGCGCCGGGCGCGCCAGCCACATACTGCTTCCTTTCGCCCTTTCCGCAGCTTGAGATTTCAGCCGCGATCATGGCGAGCACCGACAGGGAGAGGATTATGGCAATCCCAGCCCCCCCCCATGACCAGATTTGTCAGCCGCTTAACCATCTGCGCTGCCTC
>JABRWB010000077.1 GCA_039961635.1 bacterium | reverse complement strand
CAATCCGCAAGTCCAAATTTCCGGGTGGAAGGGGCAACCGGAGAGATGCATGTCCAGATTTCGGGCTTTGATTTCCGCCTTGGCCGGTTTTTTCCGCGGCGGCGGCGGTCTCGGGTATTCAAGGCTGTCGTTTCTTTGCAGGCAGCTTTCGATTTTGATGTCCTCGGGACTGGACGCGCAGGCCGCGATGAGGCAGATCGCTGCGGTCGGCGCGGACGCGAAAATTTCCGCCGCCATCAAAGCCGCTTGCATCGAATTCGTACATTCCGGCTCGATTGGGCGGGCGATGATGAGGCGCTCAGACATTTTCCCGCGGCTCTTTGGGGCTTCATTACTTGTCGGCGAAATCACCGGGCGTCTTCCCGAGCGAATGGAGGAAGTTGCCCGGACTTACGATGAGCTAAACCGCAATCGGCGGCGCGCCCGAACGCAGGCGATTTATCCGGTTCTGGTCGCGACTATTGCGCTGGCGGTGGGAACATTCGGAATGATATGGGTTATTCCCCAGTTCGTCGTTCTGTACAGGGATTTTTCGGGCGGAATTTACATGCTGCCGCTATTAACAAGAATCGTAATCGCAATCAGCGACTGGATGGTCGCCGATTGGCCGGTGCTGTTCCTGCTTCCGGCGATTCACTTGATGTTGCTCAAATTCAGGGAATCGCGTCCGGGCAGATTTCTGATAGACCCGATATCGCTTCGGATTCCGCCGATCCGACGAATGGTTGCGGCAGCCGAAATGGCGCGTTTCACGCGCGCGATGGCGACATGCCTATCGGCCAGGGTACCGATTCTCGAAGCGATTGCGGCGGCAAAGGAGACGGTCGAAAACGTGATTTATCAGCGCGCGATCGGCAGGCTGCAAATTGAAGTTGCGCAGGGAACCAGCCTGTCTCACGCGATGAGGCTCGCGGGCAGATTCCCGGCGGTTGTCCGGAGGGCTGTCAAAATAGGCGAAGAAGCGGGAGACTTGGAATGCGCTTTTACAATGCTTGCCGATAACTGCGAGAAAGAAGCGCGGATAATGACGCTGAACCTGCGCAACCTTGTCGAACCAGGGGTGATTATCGCCGTCGGCGCTGTGGTGGCAACGGTAGTGATATCCCTCTACTTGCCGATGTTCAACCTTGTTGGTATCGAAAAATAGACCGCACGCAAGCGGAGCAATGTTTGTTTAAAGTCGAACTATTGGATGGCTAGTTCTTTCCCGAGGCTGCGGGCCTCTTGGCTTCCGACTTTGCGTGCGCGGCGCGGTCGCGGTCTCGTTCGGAGATCATTCTTCTAAGAATTTCATCCCAAAATGCTTTCCGCTCCGATCCAGATAAACAGGAAAGCTCTTCGTGAAGCTTCAGCGACGCTTTGCGCTTCATTTCGATGCAATCAAATCCCTTTATCTTCGCCATTTGTTTTCCCCTTCTACCCCCACTCCCGCGCGAACCGGACGCCCAGCTCCACGCCGACCTTGAACATGTCCTCGTCCACGTTGAATTTCGGGTGGTGGTGCGGCATCGTCGCGTCTTTCTCCGGATTCCTGCTGCCGAGGAAGACGAACGCCGCCGGAACCTGCCTCCCGAACAGGCTGAAGTCCTCGCCGCCCATCGAGGGCTCGGTGTCCACGACTTTCGCATCGCCAACTATACCCGCGGCGATCCTGCGCGCGAATCCGGCGACTTTCGGATCGTTTATCGTCGAGGGCAGTTTGACGATGTAGTTCACTTCCGCTTCCCCCCCCATGGATTTCGCTATCGCCGGCGGCATCTCCTCCACCTGCCTGCGTATCGCAGCCTCGGTTTCCGGCAGGAACGTGCGCACGGTGCCGCGCAGCACGACCTCCGGCGGGATGATGTTGAACGCGGTGCCGCCATGCACCTCGCAAATCGAAAGAACAGCCTTGTCCATCGGCGCCACGGTGCGGCTGACGATGGATTGCATCGCCGTGATTATCTGCGCGCTTATCACAATAGGGTCCACCGTCTGGTGCGGGTATGCCGCGTGCCCCCCCACCCCGCGCACGAATATTTCGAACTCGTCCACGCTGGCCATGCACGGCCCGTCGAGCACCGCCACCTCGCCCGCGGGCAGATTGTTCCAGATGTGCATCCCCAGCGCGACGTCGGGCACCGGCTCGTCGCGGAACAGCCCGTCCGCGATCATAAGCTTCGCGCCGTCGCGGCCCTCTTCGCCGGGCTGGAAGCAGAATTTGACGCGCCCGCGCGAAAGCCCCTCGTTTTTCAGCACCTGCGCGATCCCCATCAGCATCGCCATGTGCGTGTCGTGGCCGCACGCGTGCATGCATCCCGGGTTCTGCGACTTGTACTGTATGTCGTTTTCCTCTTCGACGGGCAGCGCGTCCATGTCCGCGCGCAGCATCACCGTCGGCCCGGGCTTGCCGCTGTCCAGCAGCCCGACGACGCCCGTCCCGGCGTACACCTTGAACGGAATTCCAAGCGCCGACAGGTGCGCCTGCACCTTTTCGCTCGTGCGGAATTCGAGCATCCCGATTTCCGGATGCATGTGGAAGTCGCGCCGCCACTCGATAACCTTCGGCTCGATTTCAAGCACCGCCTTGGAAACTCTAACGCCGGAAACGCACATTGGAACCACCTCGACTGGAATTAAGCCGGGAGATTATAGAACATCGGTTTCGCCGCGGATTCGCGCGGATTTTCACGGATTTAAGGCAAGCATTCGACCTGTTTCTTTGAATCTACTGCTAAAATGCGCCGATGCAGGAAGTGGATTTGAAATTGAGTGAAAGCACAAGCAAGTTCCTTTACAAGGCGCTCGGAAATCAAATTCTGCGCGTGTTTTACGACGTGTACAACGAACTGGGGCAAGGATTCCTTGAATCCGTTTATCAAAATGCAATGGCTATTGCGCTGAGAGATGCAGGTCTTTTCATCGAATCACAGTGTCCGATACCGGTGTATTTTCGGGAACAGTTGGTCGGGGACTTCCGTGCGGATATCGTGGTCGAGAAGAAGGTGATTTTGGAATTGAAGACTGGTAAGGCGATTGACAAATCCTGCGAGGCGCAGATAATGAACTATCTTCGCGCCACGAAGATCCAAGTCGGCTATGTTCTGAATTTCGGCCCGGAGCCAACCTTCAAGCGGCTTGTGTATTCAAATGAACGCAAGAAGCTGCCGGGCTTCGATATGGCGTCAGACAATTCCTAGGTATGTTATCCCGTAATCCAATCCCCATCCGCGGGCATCCGCGCAAATCCGCGGCCTTCCATGCATCCTTACGCGCCGCGGGGCTATAATCTCCGCGTCTTTATTCCATTTCCGGAGAGCGCCCGATGGCCCTTCTAATCGTTCTCAACCGCCGGCCCGGCGACGGCACCGACGTCGCCTGGAACGCCGCCCGCATTGCAAACAAAGCCCAGGAGATGGGGATGCCCACCCGCGTTTTCCTGATGAACGACGGCGTATGGATCGCGCATGGCGACCTTGCCGCGGCCGGAGACGAGGCGCACGGGTTCCTGCGGGAGGCGCTAGGACGGGGCGCGGAGCTGCGGGCGTGCGGGACATGTCTCGACCGCGCGGGCATTCCGCACGACAAAATCATCCCCGAAGCGCAGGTAAGCACGCTGCCCGACCTCGTGCGGTGGATCGCCGGCTCGGACAGGATACTGACGTTTTGAATTCGGGACTCAGCGAGACGCATAAAGGGCGCGGCATTTACGCCGCAAATTTGAATTCCCGCCGCGAACCAAATCCCATTTCCGAAGTCCAATTGCACGTCTTCCAACGCAATCGTCAAATATTTACGCGAAGCGTCAAATTCTGCAAAACCGGTTGCGGGATCGTTTTGCGAAGCCATGCTCGTTTCGGCGCTCCTGCCGGTCCTTTTGTATGAACTTCGCTGGGTCTTCGAGGGGGCGGCCAGCCGGCAGGAGGAGATTGCCGAGGGGACTTTTATTGAATACAACATTCCCGCGCTGACGTCACACGCAGTTTACTATGTCATCGCCGTTGCCTTGATTGCCATAGTTGCTCTGGCACTCTGTGCGATTCTCGGCGCATGGCTCGGCTCGCGGCGGAAGCCGTGGGAGAAGGTTGGTTGTCCCGCGCGATGGATGTGAATATTTGTTGCGCAGTATCACTGGATAATGCGCATTGGATCAACGTCCAGCAAACAAGTCCTGTAATACTTTAGCAAGGCGACCGATAAACTCGCCGGCTAATCCACCTCTATCAGCACCGCGTCGCCCTGGCCGCTGCCGCTGCAGATGCAGGCGACGCCCTTGCCGCCGCCCCGGCGCCTCAGCTCGAAGGCGAGCGTCATGATTATCCGCGCGCCGCTCATGCCGATGGGATGGCCCAGCGCGATCGCGCCGCCGTTAACGTTCACCCTGTCCTCGTTCCATTCGAGGATCTTCCCGCAAGCCAGCACCACCGCGGCGAATGCCTCGTTGCACTCCCATAGGTCGATCGAGTCCACCTTCAATCCGGCCTTGTCCAGCAACTTCTTTGCCGCGTATGCCGGCGCAATCGGGAACTGATATGGCTCCATCGCGACGTGGTCGTGCGCGATTATCGTGGCCAGCGGCTTCTTTCCCATTTCCGCAGCTTTCTCCTCGCTCACGAGAATCATCGCGCCGCCCGCGTCGTTGACACCGGGCGCGTTGCCGGCGGTTATCAGGTTGTCGGCGCCGAACGGGCTTTTAAGCTTCTCCATCGCCTCAAGGGTCGCGCCGAAACGCGGAAACTCGTCCTGCTTGAATTCGAGCGGCTCGCCCTTGCCCTGTGGAACCGGAAACGGGACGATTTCCTCCGCGAATATTCCCTCTTTGATCGCGGCTTCCGCGCGGTTCTGGCTGCGGACGGCGAAGGCGTCCATTTCCTTGCGCGTTATTCCGTATTCTTTCGCGATTTTATCGCCATGGCTGGCCATATGCACGTGATCGAATGCGCACCACAGTCCGTCGTGGATCATCGCGTCGACCATTTTGGAATCGAACATACGTTTGCCCCAGCGCAGATCGAAGCTGTAGTACGGGAGCTGGCTCATTGATTCCATCCCGCCCGCTATGACGAACTCCTTTTCGCCCGCCCGTATCAGAACCTCTCCCAATGTGACCGCGCGCATCCCGCTGGCGCAAACCTTGTTGATGGTCATCGAAGGCGTCGAGCTGTCGAGTCCGGCCTTGAGCGCGGCCTGGCGCGACGGGATCTGGCCCGCGCCGCCCTGGCACACCATGCCCATAATGACGTCGTCCACGACGCCCTTCTCCGGGATTTCATGGCGTTTGAGCAGCTCGCGGATCGCGGCGGCTCCGAGGTCGACAGCGGGGATGTCCTTAAGCGTGCCTCCGTACTTGCCGATGGCGGTGCGCACGGCATCGAGAATGACGACTGACATGGCGGCTTCCTCCTGGCCTTGAATAGGCGCGCGAAGTATACACCGCGAAAGCAATTCAGTTCACAAGCGCGGCGAGGCAAAAGGGGAAACGCTGGCTTTGTACGACTTTCACAAAATCCCGGCAAGCAGGTCAGGCAAGCACTTCGTTTCGTGCGCCGAGTTCCGCGGCCTGCTCTTCGCGCAACGCTTCGAGCGTGCCGGAAAGCGCCTGCTCTACGGCGATTGCCGCTCCCGCTCCCGCGATAGCGGAGACCTGGATTACAAAATCCGCTCCCGCCTTGTAAAGCTCGGCCGCCTGAGACGGGCTTTCCGCGGTCAAAATCACCTGCGCTTCAGGGCACAAGCTGCGCACGAGCGACAGCAGGTTCTTGTTCGTCGTCCCTTTGAGGATCGAGTCCGGCACAGAGCAAAGGACAACCTTCGCGCCCTCGACATGCGCATGGTGCAGCGTGTCTATGTTGGAAATGTCGCCGTAAACGCAGTAAACGCCCATTTTTTCAAGCTTTTTGCGCACGACCGGGTTGAAGTCCACCACTTTTATCTGCTCAATTAAATCCTGGTGCTTGCGGAAGACCTCATCCATAAACGCGCTCGCGATCCGGAAAAATCCGAGAATTAGAATCGGATGTTCCTTGTGCCGGTGCTCGTCTTCCAGCGCCTTGCCGATGTCCTTCACTCCAAGTTTCAGCAAAAGCCGCCGCCAGAAATCCTGGAGCGGATGGCTGTACGTCACAAGATAAGTAGACGCCACGGCTAACACCGAGAAAACCCATATGATGTAAGTCAGCGATTCCTGCGAAACGTGCTCGTATCCTATGCCGATGGCGACGATCACGAGCGCGAACTCGCTTACTTGGCTCAGGTTGATCGTCGGCAAAAGCGATGTGCGGTGGCCCGCCCGCAGCGTCTGCAGCACCGCGAAAACTCCGAACGCCCGGATTACCAACGCGACGAATACGATGACGAGCGATACGAGAAGAACCGACGGTGTCGGCATCGGGATCTGCATTCCGAGCGCGACGAAAAACAGCGTGATGAAAAAGTCGCGGATGCTTACGACCTTGGCGATCACGTCCAGGTTGTACGGAAACGTTGCGAGCGAGACGCCTGCGATCAGCGCGCCCATTTCCATCGAAAGCCCTACGAACGGATGCGCGGCCACTAGCGCTACTAGGAAGCACCAGCCAAGCGACAGCACGAGAAGCAATTCCGGAATCTTGGCGACGACGTGGAAAATCACCGGCAGCACCCAGCGGGAAATCGCGAGCGCCAGCGCCACGAGCAATCCGCCTTTTGCGAACGTCAGCAGGATCGACAGGATTTTGGGATCGGCCAGGTTCGGCTGGATCGCGAGGACGATGATCGCCCAAATGTCCTGGAAGACGAGGATGCCGACGGTTATGCGGCCGGGCAGCGTGTCCAGCTCCATCTTGTCGTAAAGCAGCTTGACGACGATCATCGTGCTGCTGATGGATATCGCGATCGCGGTGTATAGCAGAGCGTAATTGCCCTCGCCGAAGCTCAGTCCGAAAAGTGTAAGCCCCTTGAGGATTGCCCAGCCCATCGCAACGCAGATCGGGAATTGCAGGACTCCGGGGACGATGACGAGCCGGCCCGCTGCGAGCATCTTTTTCAAATCTATTTCGAGGCCGATCATGAACAGAAGCAGAATCAATCCGATTTCGGATATCGTTACGATTTCGGTGTGGTCGGTGATCATCCCGATCCCGATCGGCCCGATCGCGACGCCCGCAAGGATGTAGCCGAGCATCGCGGGCTGCTTTAGCACTTTCATAATCAGGCCGAGCAGGCTTGCAGCGACCATCGCGAGCGCGATGTTGAGGATGACGCTGTGGCCTCCGCCTTCGCCGCCCTCCGAGGACGACGCGAGCAGAAGCGGTAAAAGGGGCAGGGCGAGCAAAATCCAGCGCGCATACCGCGCGCCGTTCGAAATCGGCAACCTCAGGGCGTCCCGGCTTGAGTGCATGTCTTTCTCCATTTTGAAAGGCGCGTCGATTCTACCTGCGGTCATGCGGAGTGTCAAACCGCGGGAAGTGGACAAAAGCGATGAACGGCGTTTCAATAGGCGATTGCTGCGGCTGCCCTGCAACTAAAAGCCGGTTGTATAATTCTCCCGTGCGCGCAGACGGCGAAAACGGCGGACTGAACGGCCATGTTTCGAGCGGAGAAGGCCACGCGTTGCGCGTCCTAGTATCGGGCAGAGTGCAGGGCGTTTTCTTCCGGGCGTTCACGCAGGAGGAGGCCCGGCGGCTGGGTGTCCGCGGCTGGGTGCGCAATCTCTCCGACGGGCGCGTCGAGGCGCACATCGAGCATAAGGACCGCGGCGTCCTGGACGCGATGCTTGCGCGGCTGAGAGAGGGGCCGCCTCAAGTTGAAAGCATGAGCCCGGGTGCCAGGGTGGACGAAGTGGAGGCTTGGGCCGCAAAGTGGGAGGGATTCGGGGATTTCGAGATAAGGGGAGGGTGGTAAATCCGGCGCGCTTATTTGACGAAAAGCCGGACATACTTGTCGTATGGCAGGATATCGTGAATATACGCCACTTCAGATGTGATTTGCACAATAGCGTGGAGGTTTTCCCTCAGAAGGTACCGCCACGTTTCCGGTCCGAAAACACGGTCGAGCTTTGGCTCTCGGCGCAGTTTGCTGTTTAGCCAATAGCGCTTCCCGGCCCAAGCCGAAAGCTCGCCAAGCAAATAACTTTTCGGAAGAAGCTTACCCTTTTCGACGTCATCGCAGAGCTCCGGATCGGCATAATGCGAGACCGCCAGGTATTGAGGTAAAGGCTGCATCTTGAATTGTCTATTTGGTTCTGCCCAGCTTGACAAGCAATTCCTCAAACCGTTTTGTAGATCTCTTGTACCTTGGATCATTCGCCAACTGCTCAGCTACGAAATCCTCGAACTCCGGGGACAGCGACGGCTCGGCGACGAGCCGTTTGATCACATCTTCCTTGTCGGTCTTGTTCAGCGCCTTGATGAAACCGGGCTGCGCCAGAAGATTACGAAGCTTCGCTTCGGACATAGTTTTGATTGCGCCCCTGTAATCCGGCCTGTCCGCGGTTGCCGGCTTGCGGCCGCCGTTCGAACGCGGCTTGGCTTCCGGCTTGGAAACTCCGGACGAAATGGCATCGGCTTTGGAAGGCGGTTTCATATCGTGCCTCAAGCGAGATTATACCCGCAAGTTGCCTTGACTGTGAATTGACGAATGGCCTACCGGGAAAACGGGATTTCGATCTGGTAAAATGGAAGTGTGGAAATCAAGTTCGAATGGGCTTTGGATTCTCTTGCAGAAAGCAGGCGCGTCCTTCATATAAACGAGGCTGAGCGCAAGCACAAATACTGGTGCCCGGATTGCAAAGGGGAGATGTTTCCAAGGATGGGAGATGATCGCGCCCATCACTTCGCCCACTTTGCAGCTTTTGGTCATTCAGGTGAGTCGCAGATTCACGCAGCGGCTAAGGAGCGGGTTGCGCAAGTAATAAGGGATTGGAAAAACGGGAAATGCGTAGCGCCGCGAGTTGAAAGCAGGCTATGCGATGCTTCAGAGTTGTTTTCCATGGATCCCGCAAAATATGAAGTTCGGATAGAGTGGCCATTCGGCGAAAACCGCAGGGCCGATGCGATGATATTTCAGGATTCTAAACCGCTATTGGGAGTTGAGGTTTTGCAAAGCCATGTTGTTGAACAGGACAAAGCCAATGATTATGATATGGCTGAGATTTCTTGGATTGAAGTAAGGGCTGAGTCAATCTTGGCTAATCCACTTATTTGGAAAGATATCAGAACCGCGCTTAAGGAAGAAAGCCATAAAAATGCTACAAAGGAAATTCAGGAATCGCCAAGGATATTATTGGTTAAAAGGACGCTTGCACGTCAACCCATTCAATCACCTAGCTCAAGTGAACAAGATCCGATGTGGTTACGTATAGTTAAAGGATTCGCTTGGGGAATAGGAGCAGTTGCTGTGTTGGCCGCTATGAACTCATTATTCCCAGAAAATAAACCTGGTGGAAAGCGAAAAGGATATAGGTTTCGATAGTGTCCCATCAGCTGTACAACTCACATCGAATCGCCCAGTCGTTCTTTAAGCTTGATCGATAGCTTGGTGTAAATCACAGGTCAATCTGGAAGGGACATGCGCAATTTATTCTAGAGTTCAATTGTATTAGTCTTGGTTATACCCTTGCCCCTGTATTCAAGCCACAGATCATCTGCTGTTCGCCTTTTGAGTTCAGCCTGTAAGCGCAAAACGGCCTTTTGGGAATAAAGCTTATGGCGTGTTTTGCCAATAACGATTTCCTTGAAACACTCCAAATCTTCCTGCAGCTTCAGCAGTTTCACAATGGCGTGAGTTTTGTTGGGGCTTACTCCTATCCGGCGGCTTACCTCCATTAGGCCAAATTGGTAATAGCTGGTTTCATTAACGCGTCGCACCGCCACCGGAGTAGCTCCAGGTTCGCCATTTGGAACTAAGGTGATAGGGAACCCATCCTTTTTTACAATTCGCAGGTCAAGTGATGGGCCATAGCCGTTTGAAGATAATTCCAAAGTAGCCACACCGGGAAATAGCTGTTGCCACCTTTTGCCTCTGGCGAGCTCGTTGCCAAGCTTACGCAGTTCGCTCTCTGCAGGTTGCACATATTCGCCTTGAATGCTGGCCTCCATAACCGCAAGCGCGCGAAGCTTTGCAACCGCTTCTAGGTGATGGCGCGATTTGGGCCGCAGAAGCCGCTTAATCTGATCAGCTTCCTGGTCAAACACGGCCGACAAATCGCTTGGTGGTGTTGTAGACAATGGTAAAACGCGCTCAGGCAGATTTGCCAGAAAGTTTCGGCCAAATACCCTTTCATAGATTGCCCGAAATACCGACAATCCCGCTTGGCAGTAGATGTACAGCTGCTGCTCCGATAAATCCAAAAGGTGATGTTGCGACGCATCGCGAAGCGAGTTAATAGTGCGAATTGTTTGTGCTTGTCCGTCATCAAGGAATTTCAAACTGGCTTCAGAATACGATTTGGCAATGCACTTCTCCATTCCGACCGTCTGCTTCGCTCGTGGTTCTCTTATCCGTCCCCCTTTGTGAAGTATTGCGGCCTTCAAAAGCATTTCAAACGAGTGATCCAAGAGGATAAGCACGGCCTCCGTTCTGCCTAAATCCGACGGCCTATTGAAATGCTCGACGCTCAGCACCAATGCGCTTTCGGCTTTTCTCAATAAGAGCTTTGCTTCCTTTTTCATTTTGCTTTCCTATATTTGCTCTCCGAATGCGAATTCAGTTTGCGTAATCTCGGATGCAAGAATATACAGGAATTGGTTTAACTGATCCTGAAGAAATGTTTCAATAAAAGGTCCATATGGCCCCTTAGCCAAAGCAGAAAATGTTGAAGGTCGGTATCTTGTAACCGAGCTTAGAAAATATGCCGTAGCGTAAATAGAGGCAAGCTGGGGCAAGACGCTATTTGCCTCACCTGCAGGTGACAGGTATAAGTAATACTTGCGGTATGGCGGAACCGATATAACGGATTGCCAAATAAACGGTTTAAGTCTGTTAACTGTGTCCTGAAGGATGTCGGATGGATAGCCTGTATATCGATCAGCAGTTTTCTGTTCAACGGCCCAATCGTCGCCGTCATCTTTGTCTGTTTTGACAAGCTCGAAAGTATCAGAGAGACGTGTGCCGTTTAAAAGCTTAGCTACAGTGTCTGTACATCTAGTCAAATCTCCCCTCGAAAACCCCAGTTTCAACCAAATATGGTGATCATTTTCGTTGTGCATTATCCGGATTTGTTTAAGCGGAACGAATCTTTCCAACGTGCCTGATGCTGACATCCACAGACGATGCCCAATTAACACTTGGGGCAAAAGATGCGCAATATGAATAGTCGTTTCGGCAGTAATATGCTGGTGCCCCAGAAAGGCACAAAAATCGTCAAATGCATTAAGTGAGGTCGCTGATGATGGAAAGGCCTTCATTGTCAGGGCGACTATAGACGTTTGCCCGGAAGGATTTTTCTCCTTCAAACCATGATATGCGGAATCATACGAAGTACGCATATTTCGGCACAATATGGCCGACTTGGCAAGATGTACTACTAACCATCTTGTCTAACGCTCTTTTGGAATTCGTTAATGGTGTCGATCGGGCGTTTTCCCATGTTGCGGTAGCCATGATGTGGACGCTCGTT
>JABRWB010000076.1 GCA_039961635.1 bacterium | reverse complement strand
GCGATTCCGGCTCCCCGAAAAACAGTCCCGCCGCAATCCAGGCTCCGGCTGGCAATGCCGTTCCCGCGGACTTGGCCGTTCCTTGCATTCCGGTGCGAAAACTCTTTAACCGCATTTTACAAAATTGCGCGTTATTTTTGTCACAAGCCAACCGCCGCCCGCCCTGGCCCGCCTCTTTGCGGAAAATTAACGTGGTGGATCGGGCGCGGGGGCGTCCCCGCACCGGACTCTGCCGCCGCAGCGCAGTTGGGGCGAGGATCGAAGTTCCCCGGGCATGGGAGTGCGCGGGGAACGAGGCGGAGTACTTTGCCGGAGGATTCGCCCTCCGGGAATCGACATTGTGCGCCGAGGGCGCAAGGAGGAGCGGCCGCCGGGAGCCGGCCGCGAATGGCGGGATGCTTTTGCCGACATACGGCGGCATCGGATGAAGGGCCGGGACTTTCCCGGAAAGGAGCATGGGAAGATGTACAAGTTTAACTTTTTGTCAAAACCCGGCGGGGAGGGGGGCATTAGTTCCCCGCGTCGCCGTCGCGCTGGTGATTCTCTTGGCTAGCGTGATAGCATTGGGAGTGGGCGGATGCAAGAAAGGCTCGCAACTGAGCTACGGGGGCAGCTTCAACCCGGCAACCGCTCCTTCGGACAACCACAGAACCACATCGAGCGTTACAGGCCCCGGCGGGGACGAGTTCATCTTCGAGCCGCTGGACGGAGACGGCTCGGACGATCCTAAGGGCGGGGACGCCTACAAGCTGGCGCTGCACGAGGGCAAGGACGGGAATTTAGTCCTTGACATTTCCACGAACGAGGACGGGGAGTGGAAGTATGTTCTCGGATACGTGTACTACGATCCCGACAAGTACAATCCCGTCGGGTTCGAAAAAGGCGAGATGTTCGGGGAGGACGATTCGCAACTTCAGGTTGCCCCGGTTTACGTTCTTAAAGGCAAGTTCGCATTCTGGATTGGAATGTTGAATTTCGATGAAAAGCAGCCGAAGGGGCAGGGATCGATCTGCAGTATCGAGTTCGACGATTCGCCCTGGGAGCCTCCGAAAGGTCCAAGCATCGCCCCCGACGATGCAGGCGACGCAGTGTTCGATTTGGATGACGCTGATGTACCATACAACAATCGCACGCTTGTGTGGGGCGAAGTGAACCGCGGCGACGGCGACAGGAATGGCGAAGTTGGAATTTCCGATCTGACGCCGCTTGCGAATTACGACGATGACACCATTGCCCAATGGCCCATGAAGGACCCGGTCGATTACGACGATTCGGGCACCATCGAAGCCTATCCAAGCGGCGATTACAACGTTTGGCTTGAAGCCTACGGCGACGGGGAGGCGGTAGACGGTTACAAGATATACTTCAGGTCGAGTTATTTCGGCCAAGTTGTCCACACCGTAACCGTGCCAGGTCCGGATTCTTCGCTTAGGTCATCCAAATTCACTTATACCGAGAGTCCCGAGCCTGAGATTGAAGATCCCGAGTACTTTTACCCAGGAGGTTTTGTTTGGACGGTTAATGGTGCCGTGGGGTATGTCTGCTACCTGGATAAAGACGACAGCAGCAACGAGATCAGCGACGGCTTGTGGTGGGTTTCGGTAGCTCCGTACGACGGTCAGAACGTCGGGACGGAAAGCGCAAAATCGCAGTTCGAGTTCGAGGAGCTGATCGACTGCGACATGCTGTACATCAAAAGTACGTCCGAAGAAGAAGGCACGATTGACCCCGGCGACACCTTGCGCGTTCAGATCTGGATAGAGCGAAACGGCAATTACTTCTACCACATGCCCGCCTGCAGGCTGCGCATTTACCAGACCGAAGATTCGGGGATAATCGATTGGGACAGCGTGACCTTCAGAGATTTCTCCGGTCCGAATCCGCGTCCCTTCTGCCAGGATTTGTACGACCAGGGTTGCGACGTTTTGTCCTACCTCATCGGTTGGATTCCGCCTCTAAGGGATGAAGCCGACGACCGCACCGCCGACATAAACATCTCTTTCTACAATCCCACACCATCCTATGGTGTCGCAATCGGCACCAGCGGGTATGTGGGTTACGTGGATATCCCTACGAATACGGGGACCAGCGGAGATATAACCGTGCAACTGCAGGAATTTGACCCGGATCCTCCGTACACCTGCAATTGCTGGTACTTGTTCGGCAACGATTGCCAGAACGACAAGGAGTACTTCGATTTAATCGACGCGTACGGATTTCAGATCGGCGTTGGTTCATAATCGGATGTGCAATACGGAAATTCACCGGAGTTGACGAGGTATATGTCTTTAAATGCGCCAGTGCAGATGGCGCACTCCGCGAAGCCGGGGAGGCGGGCTTCATTCCCCCTCCCCGGCAATGAAGCGAGGCGATACATGTGAAGTGCAATATTCGATCGAGGCGAATCGGATTTCTTGCGATTACTTTACTGGCTTTGATTATGGCTCAGTCGTGTAATGGCAAAGGCTCTTTATCGCTTTCGAGAAGCCATAGCAAGTCCGCCATCGGCGAGATCGAAACGCGCTTGGCGGATCTGAACGCTCCCAGCTCGGTTGACAGGAAGCTATTCGAATTTCTTAAAAACAGGCTATTGGAGGAGTTGAACAATCGCGAAGGATCGGCAGCAGGCTTTTACGATTCGACAAAGGTGACCGACCTTGCTTACGATCCAATGGCCAAAACTCTTTCATGGAGCTATCAGAACGAGGGAGATTACGATGCAAGCGGGCAGGTGGGAGTGTCGGATGTAACGCCGATTGCAGTTTGTTATCTCGCGATCACCAGTGACGGCCTCGGAAACGACCCGTTCGAATCCTGGGTTGACGGCGACGGCAGCGGTGAAGTTGGTGTTGGGGATATTACGGTTATCGCGACCGGATGGGAAAGGAACGTTGCCAAATACCGATTCTTCACCTCCCAGACGATTGATGGGGAATATTACCGCGTCGGTTACGAAGTTCCGTTCGGCGAAGCGGGAGTGTTTCCAAAGACTTTCACCGTGGACGCGCCCGTCGCGATGCTGAAATATTTGAAGGTCGCACCGGTTGATTCGCAGGGCAATATCGGGCCGATGAGCGATCCGGTCGAGCGAACGGCGGCGGTTTATCCCCCCTCTATCGAATCCGTTTCCCCTCTTTCCGGCAACGACGGCACTCAAGTTACGTTTTCCGCGGTTGTAAGCGGAAGCGCGCCGTTAGATTACGATTGGGATTTCGGAGGTGGAGCCGATCCTGACAATTCATCACAGGAGTCCCCGGTCGTCACGCTCGGCGCGGCGGGGGAGTATTCCTGTTCGCTGACGGTTTCGAATTCCGCGGGCGAAAGTTCATTCCCGTTCACACTATCTGTCGCTCCCTACAACGAACCGCCGGTCGCCATGCTGACCGTTTCGCCGCCGACTGGGAAAGTGCCGCTGGAAGTGTCGCTCGATGCGCGCGGCAGCAGTGATACCGACGGAACGATTTCTAAATTCGAATTCGACCTGGACGGCAACGGGACGTTCGAGACGAATAACGGCGGCAACGGCTTGAGCCTGCACACATTTGAAACCCCCGGTAACCTTCTGCTTGCGGTGCGTGTGACGGACAACGAAGGCGCAACCGCGACCGCGGCAAAGCAGATTACGCTTTATGAGGGCGACAACCAGCTGCCGGTCGCGGCGCTGACGGCAAGCGCGCAAGAGGGCGATGTTCCGTTTACAGTTGGCTTCGACGCGTCCGGAAGCTACGACCCGGATGGGACGATTGCGAGCTACGACTGGAACTTCGACGGCGGCGAATGGGATTTGCTCAACGCGGGGCCGACGGTGGAGAAAACTTACCTGGTCGTTTATCCCGCAATAGAATGCAAGGTGCGAGTCACGGACAATGAAGGCGATAGCACGGAGGCGAGCGTATTTCTGAGCACGCATGGGTGGTTTGATTCCGCCGGCGCAGTGTTGGAACTATCGAAATATATTGCCGCGAACACATCTACGGCGTTCATTAACGGCCTGCCCGCGATTTGCTACGAAAATCAAAGCACGCATGCTCTTAAATTTATCTCCGCGTATGGCATGTCGGGCGATTATTATAAATTCTCGTGGAACGCTCCCAATACAGTGGCCACGAATGGGTATTTGCAGAGGCCGCATCTATCCGACATCGCCGGTAATCCGGGCATATTATTCTATGAAAGAGATAGCGACAGCTTCTTTTTCATGCGGGCGCTGGATTCTTCGGGAACTCAGTGGGGAGCGCCTATTGAACCTGTGCCTTCTGATGAAATAGTTGATTGTTCGTCGTTAGCATGCGTTAACGGGAAGCCGGCGATTGTATTTTTAAGCGAGCCGGATAGAGCAATTTGCTTCGTCGCGTCGGTTGATGCGACTGGCGACACATGGAACGAGCCCGTTGTTGTTATCCAAAATGATTCTACGCGCCATTATGGCGGCGCAAAACTAATTATGGTAAATAATTATCCGAGTTTAGTTTATAGCGACAATGACAATAAGGTGATCAATATTGTTTGTTCTCTGGATATCGACGGTAATTCCTGGAGTGCGCCGGTCACGGCAGTATCTGGAGCGTTTGCCGGAAACTGCGACGCATTAGAGGCGGACGTAATTGGAGGCAATCCGGCTATCGCTTTTACCGACAGTTACGACTATGGCCACATTTGGTTTAGCGCCTCATTGGATATGAATGGCAATTCATGGAATGAACCCGTTTCGATTCTTTCTCCTCGATCGACATATAATGGAATATGTTTGACGCATGTCGGCAATATACCCCTATTATTGCTTAATAATAATCAAACTTCCTTGGGAACAGAACTATTTTATTGGATTTCGCAAAATGAGCAGGGAACGGAATGGAGCGATTGGCATGCAATCAGCAGTTGGTGCAGCAGAGGACCAGCGGTTGCGAATCACAATGATCTCCCGTTCATAACATACAGATATTACGACAAAAAAAGCCTGGCTGGCCTGTCGTACGCATATTGGGAATGAATTAAACGCGCCGTATTCGCACGACTACCCGAAGGGAACGCTGCCGCGCGGCTCGCAGATGAGCATCCTTGCGATGAAGATGGACGCAAACGACGACGGGGTGATGGACTGGTTCTCGCCGGACAGGAGCGGCTCGCCCGTCCCCGTCCCCTCGTTCCTCGACCCCGACGGCGACGGAATCGTGACCGAGCGGGACGCGGCGTATCTTGGATACTACTGGGGCGAAACGACGTTCGAGGAGCTGTGGATACCGCTGCCCGCCCCGGATTAGGATTGAATGCCGCGGCGTGAACGCCGCGCTCCTTGACACTAGGGGTTCGGCGTCGATTGCTGGGCCCAGCTATTCCGGATTCGCGAGCGAGAAACGCCGGCGGCGCGGCGCGGGCTTGAGCATCGCGCGCAGCCTTCTCACCGCTTTCGCGTGGATCTGCGAAACGCGCGGCCCGGATACGCCGAGCTCCTTCGCGATTTCGCTCCTCGGCCTGTCGTCCAAATACAGCCCGGCAAGCACCCGCCGCTCCTTTTCGGGCAGCCGCTCCAGCGCGGCCAGCACCGAGGCCAGCCTGTCCACCGCCGGATCGCCGTCGTCCAGCGAAAGACGCGCGAACTTGGCCGCGTCCAGCTCCTCGCTTGCGAGCGCGACGGGAGCGACGCGGCGCAGGTAGTCGATCATCGCGCCGCGTATCGCGATGCGCGCGAACGCCGCGAACGGAACGCCGCGGGAGGGGGAAAACCTGTCGGCGGCCCGCACGAGTGCGAGCAGCCCCTCGGACAGGCAGTCCTCCGCGTACGCCTCCGGCGGGGCGATGCGGTAAAACGCGGCCGCCACGAGCGGCTGGTACGCGAGTATCAGCCTGGCGCGCGATTCCGGCGAATAGTCGCGCCAAAGCCCGGCTTCCAGGCTCTTGTCCAGGAAGCCGCATTTGAACAGCGCGCCGACCAGTCTTTCTACGTTCATCGGGGCCGGATTCCGGCCGCATTATTATACCCGCGCCGGGAGCGGTCCCGCGGTGATAGAATCCGCGCGGCATGATTTCGCAGCTGATGGACAACGTGTACGTCGGATTCGCGCTGATATTCTGCCTGCGCGTGATCGACGTCGCGCTCGGAACGCTGCGCGTCGTCTACATCCTCCAGGCGCGCAAGTACCGCGCGACGATAATCGGATTCGTCGAGGTGACGATATTCATCTTCGCGGTCTCGCAGGTAGTCGCGAATCTGGACAACTGGATTCTCATGTTCGCGTACTCGGGCGGATTCGCGACGGGGACGCTTGTCGGGCTGCTGCTGGAGGAAAGGCTCGCCGTAGGATTCGCGCAGGTGCGCGTAATCAGCCGTGACCGCGGCGGCGACATCGCGCTCAAGCTGTGGGAGGAGGGCTTCGGCGCGACCGTCGTGGACGGCACCGGCAAGCAGGGCGCGGTGGAGCTTATATTTTGCATCGCGCCGCGGCGGTTCGTGCACAAAATCGAAGCGATCGCGACGGGGCTCGATTCCGACTGCTTCATCGCGGTAAGCGATTCAAGAAGCTTGCTTCGCGGCTTCGCCGGCCCGGTGAAAAAGAAATAGCCGGGGCGGCTTACTGTCCGCAGCCGGGCGTCGCCCGGCCGGGGCGGATTGCCTCTAAACCACGTACCTTTTCAGCCCCAATCGCTCCGCGAATTCGCGAAACGCGGGCGCGCCGCGGTCCAGCGGCAGGTTGCCGTCCCAGTCCACGGATTTCGCCATCTCGCAGTCGCGCTTGACCGTCAGGATGCGCCGGAATAAAAACACTTCGTCCTTCGCGGCGGTGAGCTTTTCTCGGAATTTTTCGAGAGTGGACGCGGAGGGTTTCGGCTTTTCGCCGGATTCCGGGCGGGGCGAAATGTTTTCCGGGCGCGCTTCGGAATCCGGGCGAGGCGCCCGGCCTCCAGTTTCGAGGTTTTCAAGCGCCGCGTAAATCCCTTCAAGCCCGCCGTATTCGCCCACCAGTTTCATCGCCGTCTTTTCGCCGATGCCCGCGACGCCGGGGACGTTGTCGGACGGGTCGCCGCGAAGCGCCTTGTAATCCGGAAAATCCTCAGGCGGGAATCCGTACTCCGCTTCGAAGCGCGCCCTGTCCCACTTGTCGAACATCCGGTTCCTGCTTCCCTTCACGGGAAACCAAATCGTGACGCCGTCCGTGTCCAGAATCTGAAGCAGATCGCGGTCGCTCGTGAGCACCGCGACGGGATGCCCGCGGCGCACCGCCTCCATCGCGCACGACGCGATCAAATCGTCGGCTTCGACTCCCTGCTCCACAAGCGTCGGCACGCCGAGGGTGCGTGCCATCTCGATGGTCAGCGCGAATTGCGGGCGCAGGTCGTCGGGCGGCTCCGGCCGGTTGGCCTTGTATGCGGCGTACTCGTCCTGGCGGAATGTGCGGCGGCCCGCGTCGAAAATCATCGCGGTCACGCTTGGGCGAACCTCGTCCTCGATCTTGACTATGCTGCCCAGCACCCCGTGGATCGCGTTCGTCACCGTGCCGTCGGGCGCGGTCAGGTTGTTCGGGATGGAGTAGTACGCGCGGAAGATAAGCCCCGTCGCGTCGAACAAAAGCACCGGCTGGGGAAAAAGGTTCACCGGCGAAAGAATAGCATGGGGGAATCCGGCGGATTGATCTGCGGCGGTAATTTTTCCACTGGCTTTTCCAAGGGATGTGCGGCCGAGAAAGCCAAAAGTAATTTCGATTTTTCGGCCTGTTCAAGCAGCGGAAATTGAGAATGTTGCGACACTTGCGGTTTTTGGTTTTGGGCTGTCGTCGCGGAGCGCATCTTTAAGCAAAGCGCGGTATCATGCGCAGGGTTGCCGCATGGCGGAGGTCGTCATAACCAGGGTCGAGGAGTTTTCGGCGGCGCACCGGCTTCACAATCCGGCGCTGTCCGACGAGGATAACGCGCGCATATACGGCTATTGCAACAATCCGAGCGGCCACGGACACAACTACAGGCTGGAAGTGAGCGTCGCCGGCGAACCCGACCCCAAAACGGGATACCTTGTCGATTTGAAGATTCTCCGCGACCTAATCAGGGAGCGGATCATCTCCGAGGTGGACCACAAGCATTTGAACACCGACGTGCCCTGGCTTGCGGGAATCATTCCCTCGGTGGAAAACCTGGCGGTGGCGTTCTGGGAAAGGCTCGACGGCAGAATCCCCGGCGCGCGGCTGTATTCGATCAAGCTGTTCGAAACGGAAAGAAATTTCGTGACATACTACGGACCCGGAGGTCCGAAATGACGCAGATGCAAGAAGACCTTGTACGGTCGGAACGCGAAGCCGCGCTCAACGGCAGCGGCGCCGCCAACCCGCGGCTGATGCAGCTTTACCGCGACGTGCTTGCCGAAATCGGCGAGAACGCAGGACGGGAAGGGCTGGTTGAGACGCCGCGGCGGATCGCGCAGTCCATGGAATTCCTCACCAGCGGCTACCGGCTGACCGTGGAAGACGTCGTGGGCGACGCGGTATTCGAGGAAAAGATAGACGAAATGGTGCTCGTAAAGGACATCGAAGTCTATTCGCTCTGCGAGCACCACATGCTGCCCATCCACGGCTACGCGCACATCGCGTACATCCCCAACGGCCGCGTGGTCGGGTTGTCAAAGCTGCCGCGCATCGTGGACGTGTTCGCCCGGCGGCTGCAGCTGCAGGAGCGGATGACGAACCAGATCGCGGACGCGATATGCCAGGTGCTGAAGCCGAAGGGCGTTGGCGTGATTATAGAAGCGCAGCATTTCTGCATGATGATGCGCGGCGTCCAGAAGCAGAACTCTACGACGGTGACATCCTGCATGCTCGGCGGCTTCAAAACGCGCAGCGAAACGCGCGCGGAATTCCTGCAGCTCGTTTACGGGCCGAACGGCAGGCGGTAGTGAGCATCGTCATGTCCGAAGCGAAAAAAACAATTCTGATATCCGGCGCGGGCACGGGGATTGGCCGCGCGACCGCGCTTGCGTTTTCGGGCGCGGGTTGGAACGTCGCGGGATTCGGGAGGCGGCTTGAGCCGCTGCATTCGTTGGAAAAGCAAATCGAACGCCAAGGCGGACGCGCTCTCGTTTTTCAGGCGGATTCGTCAAGCGAAGAAGCGGTGGCCCGGCTGGTAGAAGAAACGGTAATTGGATTCGGAGGACTGGACGCGGTGTTCGCGAACTCCGGTACCGCCAAAGTAGCGCGCATCGAGGACGCATCGCCCGCTGACTTCCGCAGCCAGATCGAATCGAACGTCATAGGCGCGCTGGTGCTGATAAAGGCTGCCATTCCGCATCTGGAAAAGAACCGCGGCCATATTTTCGTCAATACAAGCATCTCGTCCCGCCTTTCGTTTCCGGGTTGGGGCGCTTACAGCGCGTCGAAGGCGGCTCTGGCGCTTTTCACCCGCGTCCTGCGCAAAGAGATGCGGGAGAAGGGGATCCGCGTGACCGAAGTGATACCGGGCGCGACCGCGACCGAGATTTGGGACGAAGTGGCGCCGGAAATATCGAAGCGAGGCATGGTTGCGCCGGAGAGCGTCGCATCCGCGATTCTCGCGGCGGCAATGGTTCCGCCCGAAGCCAGCGTGGACGAAATCAAGATCACGCCGAGCAAGGGTAATTTATAGCAAAGCCGCCTTGTTTGCGGTTCGGGAATAATCCGGCAGGAACAAGCGCCACCGGGCCGCGCGCGGCTCCGCCAACCCGTCCGTTCCCCGAATTATAAATACTTGACATATATTCAGTATAATTAAACGGGGTGATGAATATGGCGGAACTGAAATCCGGCAACGGCGAACTTCGGGCGGCGGTGGTCGAAGCCTACCGCGAATACCCGCGCGCGTGCGCGATCGCGGCGCGGTTCGGACTGCACCACAGCACGGTCAAACGCTGGGCGGAGGCGGCGGGACTTTGCGGAAGCAAACCCGCATTCGTTGTTGGAGCGGAAACCGGCGATTGCGGAATGGTAGGCGGATTCGCCGCCTCGGAAATTCCGGAATGTGATAGGGACGGAGCGCGCAAATTGACAAGCCGCCGGTCCGAAGCGTTGTCCGCCGCGGAATCGGGGGAAGACGCGCGAACGATTGACGAATTGTCGGTTATCGCCAGGTGCAAGCTGCTCAAAGCGGCATTCAGCAAGGAGCTCATCGAAAAAACCGCGATGAAAGACATTACCGCTTCGTACAAAATCATCGAAGACGTCGCGATGAAGAAAGCATCGCTTGCAAGGGCGCTGAACCAGTACGAAAAGTCCGGGGAAGACGGAGAAAGCGATGGATTGCTCGCCTGGGAGAAGGCGATGTTGCGGATACTGGCGGATACGCATCCGGCGGACGAATACTACAAGGATTGGATGGGACAGGGGGACTGATTTGAATTGAAAACATCAATTTGCTTCCGCGGCCATGCGGAATGCCGCGCCGCGCGTTTGGATCTGCAAAAGCGATTTCAAAATCCGCGCAACCTGCTCCGAGTGGCTTTTGAGGCAGGATATGCCCCCCACTTTGCGCAAATGCAAATACATTTAAGCGGCGCGCGCTTCCGCCTGGCGGTATGCGGGCGGCGGTTCGGAAAAAGCATCGCCGCGGCCCACGAAGCCGCGTTCGCGATGATGGGGCCAGACGCGCGCGTTTGGGTGGTAGCGCCGTACAGGGAGCTCGCAGGGCGGGTGTGGCAGCGGGCGCGGGATGTGCTTGTACGCCGGCTTAAGCTTTCGGCGGATTCGGACAGGCGGCCGGAAATGTTTCTGCGGCTCGCGAACGGCTCGGAGCTGTGCGGAAAGACGGCGGACAATCCCGACTCGCTTCTGGGGGAAGGGCTGGACTTCGTGGTCGTGGACGAAGCGCCGCGGGTGGCGGGCGACGTGTTCGCGCGGTACGTCCTGCCGTCGCTCGCGGACAGGCGCGGGCGCGCTCTCATCATCGGCTCGCCGCGGGGGAGGGGGTGGGTATGGCGGCTGGCGGCGCGCGCCTCGGCGGACCCCGACTGGGACGTGTTCCGGTTCGGCTCCTCCGAGAATCCGCATCTTTCACCGGAAGAGCTTGCGATGCACCGGCGGCTGCTTGCTTTCGAGGATTATCAGCGCGAGTACGAGGCCGAGTGGATAAGCGAACGCGCGCTGGTCTATCCGATGTTCGATCCGGTCAGGCACGTTTCCAAAGCGGAATTCAATCCGGAACTGCCGCTTTACGCTGGCGTGGACTTCGGATTCACGAATCCGGGCTGCGCGCTTTTCGCGCAGGTAACGCCGTCGGAAGATTTGATCGTGCTGGACGAAATATACGCGCGCGGCCTTACCGCGGTGGAATGGGCGGAAAAAATCAACGCGAAGGCCGCGGAGATAACTGCGGCGCGCAAAACCGGAATGCGCAATTCCGCCGACGAAATGTACATGCGATTCGCGCGGGAACGGCTTCACGAGCGGCGCGCGGGCGCGTATTCGATTTTGCGTGATCCGGATAGGGGAGGGGGAGCGGCGCGTTATGCGGCGGCGGTTTTCACATCCGCGGAAGAACGCGCATCGCGGATCGCCGCGGCGTTCTGCGATCCCGCGGGCGCGGGCGAGCGCGCTGTTCTGGAACGCGCGGGGATACCCGCGCTCGCGCCGCGGGCGGGAGTCGAAGCGGGAATCGCGCGCGTGCGCGCGCTTCTTGCTCCCGGAGACAAGGCCGCCGGGCCGCGCATCGCGGTGTCGCCGAAGTGCCGCAACCTCATCAGGGAATTCGGAAGCTACGAGTACGAGGAGCAGGGACGGCGCGCGCCGGATTTCGGCTTGCCGGATGCAAACGATGATATTCCGCTGCTGGGTTGGGGCGCGCGCGGAACCGAGCGCGTCGCAAAGCGCGACGACCATGCGCTCGATGCGCTGCGGTATCTGGTGACGGGGCTGGGCATTTGAGTCAACATCTTGCGCACGTGAGCCTTTGGATTTCCTTCACGCACGAAATTTTGCTTAAAACGGCGGGGCGCTTCGCTTAGTATGACATCGCCGGCCCGGAAAAAATTCCGCCGGGCCGGGGAGGATAACGATGGCGCCCGCAAACTTGAAAGCCGGTTCAACGCTCGACAATCTTTTGGCCGCGTTCGGCGGCGAGTCAAACGCGAACGCCAAGTACCTTGCGTTCGCCGCAAAGGCGGACGAGGAAGGATACGCCGGCGCGGCGTCGCTGTTCCGCGCCGCGGCGCGGGCCGAGGAAATCCACGCCGCACGGCACGCAGTCGAGATAAAAAAGCTCGGCGGAGAGCCGCATTGCGAAATCGCCCCGCCGCCGCCGGGCACGACCGCCGAAAACCTTGCCGCGGCCATCGCCGGCGAAACTTACGAGCGGGACGTGATGTATCCCGCATTCATCGAAGTCGCGAAATCCGAGGGACGTCCCGGCGCGGAAAAGGCGTGCGCGTACGCGCTCGCGGCCGAAGCGGAGCACGCGAAGCTGTACGGCGAAGCGCTTGCGAATCTCGATTCATGGCGCGAGCCGAGGACGTTTTACGTTTGCCCGGTGTGCGGATACACGACGGAGCATCCCGATTTCGACGACTGCCCCGTCTGCCGCGCTGCGCGGGCGAAGTTCGAGGGAGTTGGATAATCCTCGATCGGTTCGAGGGAATGCCAAGAGACATGCCGGGATTTTGTCCTCAAAAGTCTCCGCCTTGAAAATTCCGGAATCCAATCCGCTAAAGTGCGGATATTCACGGTAAGAACCTTCATCCATCCGGGGCGGGATGCGCCGGAGCAATCGGGTTGGAGGCTGTCATGTTCAGAGGAATCGGCGTTGTTTCATTCGCGCTGCTTCTTGCGGCGCTCGCGTTTGCATTTTCTTGCGGAAAGGGGGGGAGCGTCCGGGAAATCCTGCCCGGCGTGCCGGAGACGAATGCACGAACGGGCGGCGCGCCCGGTGCGGCAGCGGAGCCGACGGCGTCATGGCCTTCCGGATTGCCGGCGGACAAGCCCCAGCCATGGGAGAAGCTTGATTCGGCGGGAAATGTAATCCGCGAATCCGGCGGGAACGGCGAACACGCAGGGGCGGATGCGAAGCTTGCCAGCTCGATCAATCCGGACACGATATTCACTCCGGGCGCGGAGCGGTATCTGGAAGCGGGCGACGTGAGCGATCTGGACGGGGAGGCGTCGAGATTCGCATCGGGCGTTGCGGGCGCCCGCTCGGTGTCGTATGCGCTCTACCGCATCGTGATGGGCGGCGGCGAGCCGGGGATGCTGGCGGTGGACGCGAACCCGCGCACCGCGGACGGGGGCGGGAAGTCGTCGTACTACGTCGGGCTTTCGGACTACGGCGGCGGGACGTGGAAGTGGAACGGGCCGTTCTTTGATTCGCACGTTCGCATCCCGTATCCCGCGGGAGATTTCACATCGGAGATCGGGAACACGTTCGTCGCGGTCGCGGCTTTCGACGGCTCGCGGTTCGATTTGGTGGGGATCGGCGTGAACGCCAAGGACGCGTCGGATTCGACTCCCCCTCCCGCGCCCGCGGCGCCTTCGCTTACGCCGGTTCCGGGCGGGCTGGTTGTGGAGTGGCCGGACGCGGCGGCGGGAGACCTGGGCGGATACAGGCTTTACCACTCCGGTGCGATATTCACGCAATCGACGGACGGGAACGTGCGCTCGATCGATTACGTCTTGGCCCAGCCGCGGATAATCCTGCCGGCGGATCATGAAGAATGGGTCGGGATAACCGCGCTGGACATATCCGGAAACGAAAGCGGGCTTTCGCCGCTCGCGAACGCTGTTCCGCTCGCGGGCGCGGTGGCATCGGGCACGCTGGAAGTGAGCGTCGCGGCGGGGATGCGGAACGATCCCGCGGTGCTGACCGCGACGGGCGGAGTATCGTACGATTTCGACCGTGACGGGGACGGGATATTCGACGAGACGAACACTGCTGGCACCGCGGCCGCGGACACGTCGGGCACGGGGATCATCCGGCCGTGCGTGCGGATCACGGACGGGGACGGCGGGGTGGCGTACCAGGCGGTGTCGCTGATCATCTCGTCGAACTCGCGGCCGGCGGCCAGCGCGCAGGCGAATCCGTCGTTCGGGCAGGCGCCGCTCGGTGTGACGTTCATCGCGACGGCGGAGGACATGGACGGCGAGATTGCGCTGTATGCGTGGGACTTCGAGGGGGACGGGACGTACGACGCGATCGGGGAGGTCGTGAACCATACATACGCGCTTGAAGGGACGTACAACGTCAAATTGCGCGTGACGGACAACGAGGGCGCGTGGGACGTGGACACGGTGGCGGTGGCGGTCGGCCCCGCGGCGAACATGCCGCCGTCCGCCGTCTTGCAGGCGTTTCCGGTCAGCGGCGACGCGCCGCTGGCGGTCACTTTCGACGCAAGCGGGTCGAGCGATCCGGATGGGAGAATCGTCAGCTTCCACTGGGATTTCGGAGGGGACGGAGGATTCGAGGTAATGACTCGGAATCCCGTGTTCGCGCACACTTACGACGCGCCGGGAATATATAACGCGATATGCTTGGTCACGGACGAGGATGGCGATTCCAATTCTGAAACTATTGAAATCGAGGTGACCGCCCCAGGGAACACAAGTCCAAGCGCGTCGCTTTCCGCAAATCCGCAGACGGGTAATCTCCCGCTCGAAGTGGACTTCGACGCGTCGGCGTCAACGGATCCGGACGGTACGATCGTGCGTTACGACTGGGATTTCGACGGGGACGGGGTTTTCGAAGCATACGACGCGGGCGCGGCTCCCTCGTGGACTTACTCCTCGCCCGGAATTTTCGACGCGGGCGTGAAAGCGACGGACGACCGCGGCGCGCAGGATACGGCGAGGATTGAAATCGACGTGACGGTGGCCGGAAACGACAGCCCGGCCGCGGACATCCAGGCCGATCCGACCGCGGGAACCGCGCCGCTGGCGGTGGACTTCGACGCGTCCGCTTCCGGCGACGCGGACGGGACGATTGTCCTGTACGAGTGGGACTTCGACGGAAACGGAAGCTACGAGGAGTACGGGGGAAATCCCGTCAACAGCCACACTTACGAATCTTACGGACAGTTCGACGCGAAGCTGCGGGTGACCGACGACAAAGGCGCGCAGGACACCGCGACCGTCCAGGTGTCGGTGAACGCCGCGCCCGCCGCGGGGCTTTCGGTTGACAGGCCGGAATGCCAGGCGGGGGAGGCGGTGCGGTTCGACGCTACGGCATCGGAGGATGCGGACGGAAGTATCGTGAATTACGAGTGGGATTTCGACGGGGACGGGGTATTTTCGGAATCCGGGGACGAGGATGATTCGGAAGGCCAGGAGATAGTCGACCGCGTGATGCCGGATGCGGGATACTTCACGGTGAGCGTGAGGGTGACCGACGACGCCGTTCCCGCCGCGCAGGATACGGCGGGCGTGCAGGTGTTCGTTCACGGCTGGCGGACGACTACGGTGGACGGCTCGGGCGCGCTGGGCACGTACATTTCGATGGCGGTGGTCGACGGGAGGCCGGCCGTCGCCTGCTACGATTTCGTGAATCAGGATTTGGTTTATGTGCGGGCGAACGACGCGGGCGGATCCGCTTGGGGAGCGCCCGTCACGGTCAGCAGCGCCGGGGACGTTGGGACGTACGCCTCGCTTGCGGTCGTGAACGGAAATCCGGCGATCGCGTACAGGGACGCGACGAATACCGACCTGATGTATGTCCGCGCGAACGACCAAACCGGCGGAACATGGGGCGCGCCTGCGACGGTTAACTTTACATTCTATATTAATTTTGCGGAGGTCGGTAATTCGCTAGCGGTAGTCAACGGCAGGCCTGCAATTGCTTTTTCAATTAACTTTGTGCTTGGTAATGAATTCCGTTTCGTTAGGGCGAATGACGTCAATGGTTCAAGTTGGGGTAGTGCGGTGTCTTTCGATGCCACTCCGACTTTCACCATCAAAGCCCCTGTTTCGCTCGCCGTCGTGAATGGGCGGCCGGCGGTGGCGTACAGCAAGGACGGCAGGCTGAAATACCAGCGCGCGAACGACGCGGACGGCGGCTCCTGGCCGGGTTTCATCGAGCCGGATACCGAAGCGGGCGTCGGGTATTACTGCTCGCTTGCGATAATCGGCGGATTCCCTGCGATTTCGTATATGGACCAGAACGACGGCGATTTGCGGTTCGTGAGGGCGACGGACGCGAACGGCGGCGCCTGGGATGCCTTCCGGATTCTGGACTCCGCGGGGACGGTCGGCCAGTTCACCTCGCTCGCGTCGATTGGCGGCTCGCCGGCGGTTTCGTATTTCGACCAGACCAACGGGAATCTGAAGTTCATATCGGCGCTGGACGGCGGCGGCGCGCTCTGGGAAGCGCCTGAATCTCCCGATTCCGATGGAACCGTCGGCGCGTTTACATCGATGATTTCGCTCGGCGGCACGCCCGCGATCGCGTACTTCGACGACACGAACGACGCGCTCAAATTCGCCAGGCTGTATTA
>JABRWB010000075.1 GCA_039961635.1 bacterium | reverse complement strand
ATGTTTGGCGTCGCAATCGCCCGAATTCCATCAGGCGAATTGACACTTCGGCCGCTCGGCAAGCGCGACTTCGGCGTAAAGCTTGTCGAACGGTCGCAATCGCCCGAATTCCATCAGGCGAATTGACACTTGATTCCTTCTCCTTGGCGCGCTCCCCCCGCGCCCCAAGTCGCAATCGCCCGAATTCCATCAGGCGAATTGACACAACCCCGCGCTGAAGAGGAAGGCCGGAAATTTCAGGTGTCGTCGCAATCGCCCGAATTCCATCAGGCGAATTGACACACCAGATCGTCCCCCCCGCTGCCCTGCCTGTTTTTCCGAGTATGTCGCAATCGCCCGAATTCCATCAGGCGAATTGACACCGCGGCCGCAACGTTCCCATCGAAGCGGAGCAGAAAGTGATGTCGCAATCGCCCGAATTCCATCAGGCGAATTGACACATGTGGGAAACCAAATATTCCGGGTCGGTTTCGGCACGCTCGTCGTAATCGCCCGAATTCCATCAGGCGAATTGACACTTTCATTTCCCGCTCGATCCGCGTCCTGCCGGCCTCAAGCTGCGTCGCAATCGCCCGAATTCCATCAGGCGAATTGACACATTTAATCAAGTAATAATGGATATAGATGAGGTAGCTCCTGCAGTCGCAATCGCCCGAATTCCATCAGGCGAATTGACACCGGACTGGGCAGTATTTATGCCCGCGAGGCCCGCGAGGGGTCGCAATCGCCCGAATTCCATCAGGCGAATTGACACTGAAATATGCCCTGCCCATCGCTCTTAAGATAGGGGATTTTGGCCGTCGCAATCGCCCGAATTCCATCAGGCGAATTGACACATACAAGCTCCACGAATACCTGTCCAATCTGGCGGTCAAGGCCAAGGTCGCAATCGCCCGAATTCCATCAGGCGAATTGACACGTCAATGACTTGACCGTCTTTCAGGCCGTGCAGCTCACAACACAGTCGCAATCGCCCGAATTCCATCAGGCGAATTGACACCGCGGACGTCTGGCACGCGGACTGCCCCGACCCGCCTGTCGCAATCGCCCGAATTCCATCAGGCGAATTGACACAGGTTCGCCGCCGCCGTGCGAACCGAAGTGATGATCCCTTTTGGGTCGCAATCGCCCGAATTCCATCAGGCGAATTGACACCGCCCGACTACTCTTACTTCGACGTGAATATTATTGATCGACCCGTCGCAATCGCCCGAATTCCATCAGGCGAATTGACACCACCAGAGGATATTGCTATCCGCCGTGAGCACTTCAACGCAGTCGCAATCGCCCGAATTCCATCAGGCGAATTGACACAGATATAGAATGTCCTTAATGCCCAGCTTCATAATTTCCTCACCGTCGCAATCGCCCGAATTCCATCAGGCGAATTGACACATTGGTGGATAGACTGGCGGTCTATTTGGCGCTAGAGGCAACGCTAAGTCGCAATCGCCCGAATTCCATCAGGCGAATTGACACATCGATGATTTCGTTTTATTCCACGTGTCAGCTATGCTAGCGGTCGCAATCGCCCGAATTCCATCAGGCGAATTGACACGAATCGAGGCCGGACAGAAAGAGGAAGAAGCAATCACGGCGGTCGCAATCGCCCGAATTCCATCAGGCGAATTGACACGCCAACCACAAAACCGATGAGTGGTCCCGATTCAAAATGTCGCAATCGCCCGAATTCCATCAGGCGAATTGACACCTCATTATTATGTCTGCGCCAAATGCGGCGAGCCCTGCGCTCGCCGTCGCAATCGCCCGAATTCCATCAGGCGAATTGACACCAAGAGTATGAATATATTAATGACGCTGGTTATAAACAGCAAGTCGCAATCGCCCGAATTCCATCAGGCGAATTGACACTGAAGTGAACGAGGAAAGATTGAGCGAAATCCTACAGAAACATAGGTCGCAATCGCCCGAATTCCATCAGGCGAATTGACACCCGCACTCATCCGCGCTGAATAGTCCCGCCTCCACTCCGTAACCAATTTCGTCGCAATCGCCCGAATTCCATCAGGCGAATTGACACTTATCTCTTTCTCCCCTTTCCCTTTCCCTTTTGCACGGGCGGCCATGCCGCCCGCCCCAACTCCCTGCTCCCTGCCTCCCTACACCCTCAAATTTCTGCGCGTCGCGCCAGAACGCGCAGATTGCGCGCAGGTTCCGCGCACGTACCGCGTACATTATGCGGGCTGTTTTCGCGGTTCTTTCCGCGCGTCCGGTCGCGCCGTTTCGTGGCAAAGATCATTGCGCGGCATGGGCTCTGTCGGCGGTACGTTCTACGCTTTCAAAGACCCGTAGAGCAATTGTTATACAATCGCCCGGCGATGGGTGATCGCAGCGGTAACGAGGAAATGCACAAGGGCGCGGGCCGCGCGCATGTACGCGCGCTTTTCATTTTCGAGGCGCGCCCGGAACTTAAGTCGTACCTTTCGGCCGGACTTGCGGATTGTCCCGGCTTGGAATTGGTTTTCCCCGAGCCCGCGGAGGAGGGAGAGTACCTGCGGCTCGCGCCGTCCGCGGAATTACTCGTCGGATGGCGTCCCACGGAAGCGCTTCTGGAAGCCGCCGCGCGGATGCGGCTTTTCATCTGTCCCGCGGTCGGCGTCCAGCACCTGGTGGAGCCTTTCCGCAAGCTGGCCGAATCCCGAGGCGTGATTCTGGCAAACGGGCACGGGAATACCTATTTCACCGCGCAGCACGCGGTCGCGATGCTTCTCGCGCTCACGAACCGGATAATCCCGTTCCACAACGAAATGGCTGCCGGAGTCTGGAACCGGCACGGCGACTCGCCCGCTTCGGTTCCGATGCGCGGCATTAAGATCGGACTGCTCGGATACGGTGCGGTGAACCGAAAGGTGCACAAGTTCCTGTCTGGATTCGACGTCGAGTTTATCGTTTGCACGCGGCGGGGGAGCGGCGCCGAGCGCGCCCGTCACCACTCCTACACGGCGTTCGACGATGCGCCGCCGCCCGCGCCCGCGCGTTGGTTCGCGGCGGACAAGCTGCACGAGTTTCTTGATGCGGTTGACATACTCGTCTGCGCGCTTCCATCCACAAGCGAAACGCGCGGGATTATCGGCGCGCGAGAGCTGGCGCTGCTCGGCCCGTCAGGGCTGCTGGTCAACGTCGGCCGCGGGGATGTAATTCAAGAGGCGGCGCTGTATGAATCGCTGCGCGACGGAAAAATCGCCGGAGCGGCGATAGACGTCTGGTACGACTACACGCCCAAGCCGGACGCGCGCGGCAAAACGTTCCCCGCTTCTTATCCGTTTTACGAGCTTAAGAACGTCGTTCTTTCTCCTCACCGCGCGGCATCGCCGCTGGCGGATTTGCGGCGCTGGGACGAGGTGATCGAAAACATCCGCCGGTTCGCCGCGGGGCGGACGGATTTGCTGAACATCGTGAATCTTGAGCGCGGCTATTAGCCGGGAACGCGTCCGCTTCCGCGGATATATAATCCGCGCATGTTCCACTTCCTTTGGCGGCGGGTGCTGGTTGTCATCGCGCTCGCGTTCGCATCGGGAGTGGTTTTCGGAAAGCTCACCGCGGACGGATTCTTCCCGGGAAACGACGCCGCGTCCGGCGCAGGCGCGCGGGCCGGATTGCTTCCGCTTCTGCTGAATCCCGTTTTCCTGTCTGCGCTCGTCGCGGGTTTGGCGCTGGTGTCGGGCATAGGCGCGATCCGCGCGCGCCGTCCGATAGCCGTCGCGTTCGTTCTGGCCGCGTTTTTCGCGCTGGGCGCGGTGCGGATTTGGAACGAGCGCGCGTCCGCTTTGGGCGCGCCACTGGCGGAAATCGTGCAGGCGATTGACGGCGTGGAATCTTTTACAGGAACGGTGGTCGGATTCCCGCGGCTGGGGGGGGAGTACGCTCGCCTGCTTGTCGCCGTGGACGGCGTCGGGCGCGACCGGTACGAGCGGCCCATAGGCAGGATGGCGCTTTTCTGGAAGGCGGGCGAAACCCGCGACGTGACATGGGGAGACCGCGTCTGGTTCCGCGCCGCGGCGCGCGTCGCCGAAGCACCAAAAAATCCGGGCGAATTCGACTACCGCGAGTACATCATCGGGCGCGGCGCTGCCGTTACCGGGTTCGCGATGGGGGAGGACTGGGTGCGCGCCGGCGGCAAGCGCGGGCCGCTTGCATCCGCGCACCTTGCCGCGCGGGAGCGGCTGTTTTCGGTGCTGACCGAAGGGCGCGCGTCGCCGGAAAAGGAGCTGCTGGTCTCTATTATTTACGGCGACAAGACGACGGAGCTCGATCCGCGGCTGGAAGAGGACTTCCGCAGGGCGGGATTGACGCATATTTTGGTCGTATCCGGAACGCAGGTTTCGCTGATAGTGTTTTTTCTCATCGGCTTGCTTTCGCCGCGGGAGGACAGGCTGGGCGCGCGCGGCGCGATGTCGCGGATTTTCGCGGGCGCGGTTGCGTTCGCGGTCGTTTTCGCGTACTGCATCATGACCGGGTTCGAAACGAGCGTCGTGCGCGCGTTCGTGATGGGCGCGCTGTTCCTGTTCGCGCGGATGGCGATGCGCGATTCCGACGGACTATCCGAGCTGGCGCGGGCGGCTTTGGTGGTTCTCGCCGTCCAACCTGGGCAGCTTTTCGGCGCAAGCTTCCAGCTTTCGTTCGCGGCGTGCTTCGGGCTGATTTACGTGTACGGACTTTTCGGTCCGGGTTTCGTGCGGCGGCTGCGCGGCGCGGGGCGGTATTTTTCGGTGACGCTCTTAACGACCGCGGGCGCGCAGGTGTTCGTCGTGCCGATTCTCGCGTCGAGTTTCAATCAGTTCTCCGCCTGGGGTCTTCTTTCAAACCTCGTCGCGATTCCGGTGGCCGCGCTGGTTCTTGCCCTGGGCGTCGTCTACAACATCGTGGGATTGCTTGGAATGGCTCTGGTGTCCGATGCGTTTTCGGCTGTGTTGTCCGCGGGACTTTCGATATTGATCGCGGCCGCGCGGTTTTTCGGAGGGCTTCCGGGCAGCGACCTGTGCGTCGCCTCGCCGCCTTGGTTCGGAGTTGTGCTCTATTACGCCGCGTTGCTGCTTGCGGGAGAGATTTACCGCACGATACGGTGGCTGCGTGCGGATTTGCCCGAGCCGCCGGACGCGCTTTCGCGTGCGCGGCGGCAGATTGCAATTGCGCGGCCGATGCTTATCGCGGCCGTTGCCGGGATGGTTCTGGTCGCGGCGTTCGCGCATCCGAAGCGCCCGCGTATCGTGCTCCTTTCGCTCGCGCGCGGCGAAGCGTTTTGGGTGGAGGACGCGCGCGGGCGCGCCGCGGCCGCGATTTTTCCGCAGGGCACGGACGCGAACAAGCGCAACGCCGCGCGCGCATTGAAAGAGGCGATGAGGCATTACGGAATGGCGCGCCCCGCCGCGCTGTTCGTCGCCGCGGATCCGGGGTCGGCCGAATCCGAAGCGGCGAAGGAGCTCGCTTCGCTTCGTCCGTCGCTGCGCTTCGATGTGTACGGCGAAGGCGGGCCGGATTATTCCTGGAGCGGGCATGGCGCGGCGCTCGGATTCCTTCCGCCGCCGAGTTCCGGAAAGTTAGGCGCGGCGGCATCCGTAGCCGCGGGCGGGCGCGAGGCGCTGGTTTTCTTCGGAAGTCCGCCCGCTTCCGCGCAGAAAGCGATGATGGAATCCGGGCGCGCGCCGGATGCGATTATCGGCGCGCCCGCGTCGCTGGAACGCGCGCTGCGGTTACTTTCGGAAAGTCCAAATTCGAACGTCGTCCATTCGCCGATTTTGATTTCGACCGGTCGCGAGAAAATTTCCGGTGCGATTCAAATTGAAATGGCGATTGCGCTCGAACCGGGCGACGAAGGATTTTTGGCCGCAGGTTTCGACGGTGGGAGGTGGATTTCCCTGCCGAAAAAGAGCTGGGAGTTTGCCGACCGAAGGAGTTGACTTTATACCGTCAAAAAATCGAAGATGCTTTTAAACGGTTTGTGCAATGCTAAACCCTAAGCGCGATATAAAAAAGTTCAGCCTTAACTGTTCTCCGAATTTGCCGTCAAGGGATGGTTGAAACGAATCAGCCGCAAAAAAAAGATGATGCCCGCGATTGCAATCCCCGCAAATCCGCAAGAAATTGTCAGGCCAGCCTACGGGGTGGCAAGCAAAATGCGCGTCATGTTTTCTATAACTTCCGGCAGTATGCCGAAACTCCATTCCCGTTCGACGCGCTCATACACCGTGTGTGCACCGGCGCCGTGCGGCCCGATGTTCACCACGGGCGCGTTGATGTTTCCCAAAAGCGTCCACTCGTCGGTGTCCACCGGATAAGGCGTGTTGTCAAGCAGGAAACGCCAGTGCGGGCTGCGCAGGGGCACTTCCGGGAAGCTGAAAAAGCTCATGTCGCTGATGTAGGGATAAAACCTGCGGATTTCCAGTTCCTGCCCTGGCGCGCACGCGGCGAACGCCTTTTCCGCTGCCGCGACCACCGCATCCCTTTGATCGCCCAGCATATAGTTGGCCGGGTAAAACGGAAGTGTGAACGAAACCACGATGCACGGCGCGGCCTTGGCCGTCTGGACCAGCCATTCCACGATACGCATGCTCGCCTTTCGCTCGTCCGGCTCATTTGCGGCGAACTGCTCCCTTATCTCGTCGTAGCGGGTTTCAAAATCCGGAAGCTGGCTCACGCGCTTGGCCTGGTTGATAAGCCCCGTTAAGTCCAGCACGGGTACGGGCGCGTCCAGAAGCTTTCCACGCCCTCCGCCGTCCCGGAAACGCTCGAAGCGTTTGACGCGACGCTCCACCCAGTGCCGCGAAAGCGCGCGGATGCGCGCGACGTACTTCGTGATAATTTGATCGGGCGTGGACTTGACCGTGAACTGGTTCAGATAAAAATGCGCCACCGCCGGCGTCATCGTCGTGTAAAAATCATGGTTATCGTGAAGGTACAAAAGCGACGGCGGAGATGTGACCTCCTGCGCCAATTGGTCAATAAGCTGCGGGTCGCTTTCGAGATTGCTGCCCAGCCATCCCGCCATCGCCGCCGCATTGATTCCTTCCCAAACCTGGCTGGCATGGCTCTCTCGGCCGAACAACGAAACCAGCATGAGATGCTTGCCGATAGTTCCGGTGTAAATGTGCCTGCGTTTGTCTCCCGCTTCGAGGGGGCTGGTGTAGTCCGCGTTTATAACGCAGCGCAGTTTGAGCTTGCGCTGCTTGAGAATCGCCGCGATGCGCGGCGCCAGCGCGCGGATGCCTGTCGAGTTTCCTTCCTCGTCCGGACACAGCGCCAGAAATACACCGCCTTCCAGGCCGCCTTCTTTTGCAAGCTCGATGAAGACTTCCACAATCGCCGCGACGCCGCTTTTCATGTCAAGCCAGCCGCGGCCGAATTCGTACTCGCCGCTCTCCAGATCCTTGCGAACGTCTTCCGGCAAAAGCGAATCCGCCTGAAACGCCGCCTTGAGGCGCGCGCTGTCGGACGCGATGAGCGCGTTCGGGCCGTACTCTTCGATTCCTACGGTGTCGAAATGACCCATAAGGACGACCGCGGGATGCTCGGTGATGAATGGCGCGGGGATGGTGCCGTCTTCGTTGATCGGAACCGCGTCGCCGATGCGCGTCTCGCTTTTACCGGGCATGTATACGAGAAGCGCTTTCCTGTGGTTCTCGGCGGGGATTTCGACCATTTCGACGCGCAGCCCGAGGTTTTTTATCTCCGGGCGCGTGGAGAGGTAGTGGAACAGGAACTCGGCAAGCGTGGCCTCGCCGCGCGTCCCCACAACGCTCGGTATCTTGCACAGCCGCTTCGTGAGCCCCAGGCACCTGTTTGCGTACTTAGATTCCATCTGCATCTCCACGGGGAGTGGATTTTAGACGAGTATTCCGCCGTTGGCAACTGCGCGCGAAAATCGTCACGCGCGGCGGCGATGAACTAAATTCCGTTTTTTTCAGGTATTCGGTGCTGATGGAAACCACCGTTATATATACCAAGAACGGATGCCCGTATTGCGCGGCCGCGATGAGCGACATGCGCAAAAACGGCGAGAAGTTCACGGAGCTGAATTGCTCGATCGAACCCGCGCACATCAAGGATTTGATGCGGATAAGCAACGGTCGGCTCGTCCCGGTCATCGTCCGCGGTTCGGACGTGCAGATCGGCTACGGCGGCGGCTGACTTGTCTAGCGCGCCGTGTGCGTTTGATTTAATCCGCCTGATTGCGCAAACTCCAGCGGCAGCGGGCCAGCGGGGGTTGCACGCCTGATGGCCCCGCCCGGCGGCTTCGCTGAATGGCAAAGTTAGGATTCAGTTCCGGCCGACAGCACCAGGATCACACCGTCCGGATTGCCGTCCGACGCCGGCATCCATTGTCTTTCCTCGAACGCGTTCATCGCCGTCACAACGTCCATCCCGCCGTATTTAAGCGCGCCGAACAAAAGCAGGTGGTACGAGGTGACGACGCCGTCCACCATATATGGCCGGTAGCTGAAATCCCCTGCGGCCCAGTCGTTGGGCAGCCTCGGCTCCATCGGCCTGTCAGCGAACGGATTGTACGGAAACGAGCCAATCGCGTCTTCGATGTAGCGCGGGTATTCTCCATGTTCGACGAAGTAGCTTTCTACGGCTTGCTGAATCTCATAAAGAGCGTTCTCCGATTCTGACTCAAGCATCGCTTGGTCTTCCGTCAATCCTTCCGGCGCGGCTTCCGCCGGTTCCTCCCATCCTCCGTAACGCGACTCCGCGCTCACAGCCGTCGCAAGCCCCCACGTGTAAACCATCAGGAACAGGTTCGCCAGCTCTTCGCGAGCGTGGAGCGTATAGGTCATTTCGTTCGGCTTGCACGACCAGGTCATTTCCAACTTGCCGAAATTCGTCTGCGGAGTGATGTCGAAGAATTCCTTGTGCGCAGCGGTGGCCTCGGGCGGATACGGGATGTACGGCGAGCGGGTGAACGGCTCGAAGTACTTGTGCCAAAGCGTGTTCACGTCAATGGACATGTAGGTTCCCGCGGTGATCGCGCCGACCGTCGGCTTGGAGGACTGGATAATCTCCTTCAACCTCGCCGGATTGGTCCCGGCGACAAGGAATCCCTTGCCGATTCCGGCCACGATCGGGCCTTCCACGTTGTAGAACTTGATTCCGTTGGCGGTGAATGCGGGCTCGCCCGACAGAAGCCTCGCCAGCGGCGCGTTGTCGCCCTTGGTGAGCGCGTCCATGTCGTCTATCGCCAGCGCGGCCATCGCAACCGTCGCGTCCCAGTCGTAATCGGGATGCGTCATATCGCCTTCCGGGAATTCGAGCAATAAGAGCGTCAGCTCGTCGCCGATGACTCCCTTGAGCATTTCGAAGCCGCCCATGCTCTTGAGCATCATGTCGGCCATGCCGAATCCCATTTTCGCCTGCGCGATTTCCGAACCCCCGTCGGGCATGGCTTCAAGCTCCCGCCAGAGGTCTTCGTCGTTCATCCCGTTCCATATAAGCTCCAGCTTCTCGGCGGGATTCATAATCGAAAGCTGCGCGAGCGCGTTCGACGGGTTGACGATCTGCCCAACGTTTATCTTCGCGTCGGGCAGGCGCGAAAGCTGCGCCAGAAAGTTGTTGGGTTTTTTCGGATCGAGCGCGACGACGCATTTTTCGTCAATGCGGCCGTCGCCCATTTGGAATTCGAACTTGTAGTTGACAAGCGACAAAATCCCAAGTTTGTCGAGAACCATCCTTACTTTTGCGGCTTCGGGATGCTTTTCGGCGAATGTGCCCGAAAAGAAAATCTTCTCGCATTTGGAAATGAACTTGGCCAAATCCACGCTTCCGGATTCATCGAATCTGAATCCGCTGTCCGCGGACGCGGGAGCTTGGAACGCGGCTATCGCGGCGAGCGCGAGGGCTGCGGTGAACGCTGTTAAAGTGCGGCGAATCATGGCTTCCTCCTGGCGAAATGCCGTGCCGAGTATAACACGGCGGGCCGGGGCGCCGGGTTGTGAAGGGGGACCTCGGCAGCCGGCCCGCGTAGTTTGGATGCATTGGCGCGGCCGAAAGTTCCGCGCGCTCTTTGATTCCCTGTTATACTTTGCATCCAGGGGCGAGTGGTGGAATGGCAGACACGCAGGATTTAGGATCCTGTGCCGCGAGGCGTGGGGGTTCAAGTCCCCCCTCGCCCATTTCTCCGCCGGCCGGATTCTCAAAACTTCAATCTTCAAAAGGAATAAAAGCAAATGAGCGATACATCGGCTTTCGATAATCCCAAAGACCTTCTTGCGGCGCTTGCTGGCGAATGGCGCGGCACGACGAAGACGTTTCTGGAACCCTGGGGCCGGGACGACGAATCCCCGTGGAGCGGACGGATTTCGCTGATACTCGACGGCAAGTTCGCGTTTCACGAATACGACGGTGCAATCGGCGGAAAAGGACTTAGCGGCAAGGCGTTATTTGCCTACGACAAGGCGCGCAAGCAATGGGAAATCGCGTGGGTGGACTCGTTTCACACCGGGGGCGCGATCCTGTTTTCCACCGGCGGCGAATGGAAGGAAGGCGAAACATCCAGTTCCTTCAGCGTGCTCGGCAGCTATCCGGACGGACAGGGCGGGCCGGACTGGGGCTGGCGCACCGAAGTGCGGGTTGATTCGCCGGACAGGATAGTCATCGCGCACTTCAACATCACGCCGGATGGAGAAGAATCGCTCGGCGTGGAAACGGTGTACGATCGCGCCTGAATAAGCGCCGCCTCTTAGGTATCGGGTAATTGAATTATCCCGTCCGGGATGGCTATGTTCGGGATTGTAAATCGCCTGAATCAGGGTTTGGCGGCGGCCGCGGCCGCGCTTCTGGCGCTTTTGTCGCCGGTGCTAGCGCGTCCCGCGTCGGCTCGCGCGGACGCGCTCGGATTCGCGTACGGCGCGGGCGACGGCGAGGTATCCCGCAATCATATGGACTACGAGCACAGCGCAATTTCGGAGCGGTTTTATTGGCGCGCCGACGAGTGGTTCGGGGAGCGCTTCGGATTCGATCCGCCGGGCGAGTGGTACGCGTTCGCCGCGCCGTCGTTCGGCTGGACGCGCCATCCGATTCACAATGAAGAAATTTCGCTCGGCCTGGGGCTGAAATGCGCCTTGCCGCTGGGGAACTGCGTCCGCCCGTACGTGTTCGGCGCGACCGGGCCGCATTTCACGATAGGTCGAACTACCGGCGACTCGACCAGCGTCAACTTCGCGTCCTACGGCGGCGGGGGGATCGAATTCATGATTTCCGAGGACGCTTCGATCGGCGTGGAGATGACTTTCAGGCACTATTCGAACGGCGACCTTGGCGACCCGAACGACGGCGTGGATTCGAGCGCCTGGTGGATTACCTACACCGAATACGAGTGATTTGATAGCGGCGTATGGGGCAGGGTATTGATTGCTTAGATTAATTGACTGTTAGTTTGAGGTGCACGTATGTCGCAAGCGCAGGGGAAAACGGAGTATCTCGCCGAGCACTGGCTGGATGCGGGATGCCATATCAATGGCAAACGGCCGCAGGAAGTGCTGGACGCGCTCATCGTGCCCGAAATCGTGAATTGCTGGTTCACGCGCGAATGCCGCTCCGACGTGCGCCCGGGCGGAACGCTTTTCTGGAAATGGAGCGACTCGGAAGAGGAAACGTGCGCGGTGCTCGAATACGAGCCTGGCAGAAAGCTCGTCTGCGAGTGGAACTCGGCGGGCGGTGTGCGCACGGCGTTCACGATTACGGTCGATTGGCTGGAGGACAGGCAGGCGACGAGGCTTCGGCTTCGCGAGGGGCCGTTCCCGTGCACCGAGGCGGGGATGAAAGCGTTTGTCGACATCGCGACCGGCTGGGGGCACGAGCTATTGGCGATGCGGCTGTGGCTGGAGCAGGGGATGGATACGAGGCGCGGGCGGGCATAGGTTTTTATGGGTGGCCGAATTAAATTCGAATTTGTTTAATTATGTATTTCCTAAATTCAATAAAATAAAAAGGGCGGACTTTCGTCCGCCCTGTACTTCCCGTTGCGGGCGTGCGCCGCACGCCCCTACAACTCCTTATTCCTTACTCCCTATCTCACTACTCACTACTCACTCGCTCGCAAATCCTTTGCTGCGAGTTTTCGCCGATACGCGGCCTGAAGGCCGCGCTTCCCGGTCGCGGATTAATAATCCATATCCATTCCCGCGCCGGCGCCCGCGCCGCCCGGCATCGCGGGGGCCTTCTTCTCGGGCTTGTCGGTCACCAGAACTTCGGTCGTCAGGATCATCGCGCCGATTGACGCCGCGTTCAGCAAACCGTTGCGCGTCACCTTGACCGGGTCGATGATTCCGGATTTGACCATGTCCTCGAACTTGCCGGTCGCCGCGTTGTAGCCGATGCCCTTCTTTTCGTTCTTGATCTTCTCGACGACGACGCTGCCCTCGATCCCCGCGTTGTCGGCGATCTGGCGGGCCGGAATTTCAAGCGACGCGCGCACGATTCCGACTCCGATTTTTTCGTCCTCGTTTTCGGTTTCGACGGTGTCCAGCGCGGGGAGCGCGTTGATCAACGCAACGCCGCCGCCGGGGACGATGCCTTCCTCGACCGCCGCGCGGGTGGCCGAAAGCGCGTCCTCGTAGCGGTGCTTCTTCTCTTTCAGCTCTGTCTCGGTGGCCGCGCCGACCTTCAGGACGGCCACGCCGCCGGAGAGCTTCGCCAGCCGCTCCTGCAGCTTCTCGCGATCCCAGTCGCTTGTGGCCTTTTCTATCTCGGCCTTGATTTGCGCGATGCGTCCCTTGATTGCCTTGGTCGAGCCTTTGCCCTCGATGATGGTTGTGTTTTCTTTGTCGACCTTTACTTTGGCGCACTGGCCGAGGTCGTTCAACTCCACGCTTTCGAGCTTTATTCCCAGGTCTTCGGTGAAGAACTGGCCGCCGGTGAGCACCGCGATGTCCCCCATCATCGCCTTGCGGCGGTCGCCGTAACCCGGCGCCTTGACCGCGACGACGTGCAACGTGCCGCGCAGCTTGTTGACGACTAGCGTCGCCAGCGCCTCGCCCTCCACGTCCTCGGCGATGATGACGAGCGACTTGCCCGCCTTCGCGACTTTTTCGAGCAGTGGGACGAGGTCGGCAATGGCGGAGATTTTCTTTTCCCAAAGAAGGATGTACGGATTCTCAAGGTTGCATTCGAGCGCTTCCTGGTCGGTGATGAAGTAGGGCGACAGGTATCCGCGGTCGAATTGCATTCCCTCCACCAATTCAATCTTGGTCTCGGCGCTCTTCGATTCCTCGACGGTGATGACGCCGTCCTTGCCTACCTTCTCCATCGCGGTCGCGATCAGCTCGCCGATTTCCATGTCGTTGTTGCCGGAAATCGCGGCGACCTGTGCGATCTTCTCGCGGTCGTCTTTGATCGAGACTGCGTTCTTGAGCAGCCTGTCGCTGACCGCGCGCGCCGCCTTCTCGATCCCGCGCTTCATCAGCATCGGGTTCGCGCCGCTTGTGACGTAGCGCAGTCCGCCCTTGACGATTGCCTGGGCCAGGATTGTCGCGGTGGTCGTGCCGTCACCCGCGATGTCGTTCGTCTTTGAGGCGACTTCCTTAAGGAGCTGCGCGCCCATGTTCTCGAAGTGGTCGTCCAGCTCTATTTCCTTGGCGATGGTCACGCCGTCGTTCGTGATCGTGGGGCTGCCCCACTTCTTGTCGAGGACGACGTTGCGTCCTTTCGGGCCGAGTGTGATCTTCACCGCGTCCGCGACGCAGTCTATGCCCTTTACGAGCTTCTGCCTTGCATCCTCATGAAACTTCAGTTCTTTTGCTGCCATTTTGATTTCCTCCGAATGTTTCGCAAACAATTACCGGGCGAGCCGCGGCTAGCCCTCGACAACACCGATGATGTCCTCCTCGCGGAGGATCATGTACTCGACGCCCTCGATTTTGAGTTCGGTGCCCGAGTACTTTCCGTGATAGACGATGTCACCCACCTCGACGTCCATCTTGGAGCGCGTTCCGTCCTCCAGCTTCTTGCCGGGGCCGACCGCGACGACCTTGCCTTTCTGCGGGCGCTCCTTGGCGCTGTCGGGGATGACGATCCCGCCAGACGTCACCTTCTCCTCGTCCTTCAGATGCTCGACGACGACGCGGTCCCCGAGCGGGCGCAGAATGAACTGACCCTTTGCCTTACCCATACTGCCTTACCTCCTTGAAACCGAATAATGCTGAAGATGGTTGCACCTGGCAGGGGGCTGTGGATAATGCTAGCAGTCCCGCCAGGCGACTGCCAATTATACCACGCGCGCGGGAGTTGTCAAGTGCTCGGGTTCCGTCGTTTGCGAAATACGAATTCCCGCGGTACAATCTCCCCGTCCATCCAAATCCGGTCGTCCCTCGCTTACAAGCTGGAGGTATACAAAATGGCATCATCGTTCATGCCGGCGCTCAACCGCCGCCGGGGTTTTGCGTACTCATGCGTTTT
>JABRWB010000074.1 GCA_039961635.1 bacterium | reverse complement strand
GTTCGGCGGTGTTGCCGAGTCTTGCCACCTGCACCGCGGCGCCCTCGACGCCGGGCTGTTCGGCGGTGTTGCCGAGCCTGGCCACCTGCACCGCGGCGCCTTCGACGCCGGGCTGCGAGGTGGTGCTGCCGCCAAGTACTACCGAAATCGTGATCGCGCAATTGACGCGCGAGGTCGACTCCGGATCCGGCCCGCCGCAGGACGACGAGCAGGAAAAGCAAAAGCGCAAAAAGGAAAGCGAGGACTTGAATAAGGGCACTGACGGATTGCCACAGGAAATTCGCAGCCTGAAGGATCTCCCGGAATGCCGGCCTTAGGAAAATGGCGATGAAAATACTTCCAAACCTCCCTTTACGTCTTCTTCTTGCGGTCCTCCTGGCTGCAAGCGCTTCACTGGGATATGCAGGTGGTACGGTTACGCAATTGTCCGGCACGCTATCCGTACGCAAGGCGGATGGTACGACGAAAGTCCTCGGTCGCGATTCCAAAGTCGAGCCGGGGGACGTCTTGACTACGGAAAAGGATAGCTATGCCCAGGTACGCTTTACCGACGGCGGCTCGCTGACGCTCAAGCCGAACACGCAGATCAGGGTGGAAAGCTATACTTTCGAAGACAAGGCGCCGGAAAAGGACAATCTGGTTTTCAGCCTGATCAAGGGGGGATTGAGGGCGCTAACCGGCTTGGTCGGCAAGCGCGCCGGGCGACAGGACGCCTATCGCCTCAATACGGCGACGGCAACGATTGGTATCCGTGGCACATACTATGGAGTCGATGACATTGCGCCCGGTGCGGATAGCGGGTTGCCGCCCGGCGTTTATCTCGTCGTATTCGATGGTATCGTCGTCGCCTTCAACGAGGCAGGCTTCCAGGCTTTTCAAGCTGGCCAGTATGGATTCATGGGCAGCCTGACGACGCCGCCACAGATATTGCCGCAGAACCCTGGCATTCCTTTTACTCCGCCGCCCGGCTTCACGGAGGGCGGACCAGCTGCTTGCGTTGTGCGCTAGACGGAGCGGCGCGGGCAGAACGGTGCTTTTTCAGATTAATGCATATATAATAATAAAAATTAATTGCTCAGGGCAGGCCATGCCGGACAGTCTCAATTGCAAGGGAACCTCCGGCATTCGCTCTATCCCCGGGCGAAATCGAAGAACACTTTCACGCAATAAGACATGACCAACTTGGCGGTCGTTTCCAGGCAGCGAAATCCGGACGGTATCCGGTTTTCGCGGAAATCGGGATCGCCCTTACCTCTTCCTGCCGTCGCAGAACAAGCGGCTGCCGTGACCGTAATCTGCGTCAATTACAATGGCGGCGCGCTTCTCATCGATTGTGTACGTTCCGTCCTGGATTCGACGGTTCCCATTCGGCTCGTCGTTTCCGACAACGGCTCCACGGATGGCAGTATTGCGTCATTGCGAGACGCTTTGGGAGATGACAGCAGACTGGTCATCGTTGAAAATGGGAGCAATCTTGGCTTTGCCGGCGCGTGCAATGCGGCGTTGCCGAGCGTGATTGGAGAATATTGCCTTTTCCTGAACCCGGACTGCCTGATTCGACCCGATACCGTGGCGAAAATGTGTGCCGTCATGGAGCGGCATCCCGAATCCGGCATCGCCGGATGCGTCATCCGCAATCCGGATGGGAGCGAGCAGGCGGGTTGTCGCAGGCGCATCCCGGATCTCTGGTCTGGGTTCGGCCGTGCTTTTGGCTTGGACGGGTTTTTCAGAAGGATTAAACGATACTCGCCAGTCGATATGGCTTCGGAGCCCTTGCCCCCCAACACCATAGAAGTGGAGGCCATTTCAGGCGCTTTCATGTTCGTGCGGCGCAGCGCCATGGAAATAGTAGGTCATCTTGACGATGGCTATTTCTTGCATTGCGAGGACGTGGACTGGTGCGTGCGATTCCGGCGTAAGGGCTTCCGGGTACTCTTCGTTCCAAAGGCGGAGATTACGCACTTCAAAGGCGTGAGCAGCGCGGCCCGGCCGATCAGCGTCGAATGGCACAAACACCGAGGCATGCTGCGCTTCTATCGTAAATTCCTGCTCGATCGTTATCCCTTTTTTGTCTCCTGGCTGGTTACGGCCGGCATTTGGCTGCGTTTCGGAATGGTTGCGGCAAGACGCACACTCAGGCGTATATTGTAACAGCAGAACGGAACCCTCCTTCATGAGGAATCGGTTTCGGCCCGCTCGTAGACAACGAAATCAAATCGCAGTCCTGTCTCGCCGAGGCGCATTTCACGCGAGACTTCCTTCCACGCCCTGCGATCAAAGCCAGGAAAACGCGCATCCCCGCGGAAGTCGGCACGGATCTCGGTGAGATAGAGGCGTTGTGTTAGTGGCAGCGCCGCGGCGTAGAGCTGCGCGCCGCCGATGACGAACACTTCGTCCTCCGCCGTGCCTGCGGCCGCCAGCGCGGCTTCGAGTGACGCTGCGGTTTCACAGCCCTCCGCCCGCCAGCCGGCCTTGCGCGTGACGACGATGTTGCGCCGGCCCG
>JABRWB010000073.1 GCA_039961635.1 bacterium | reverse complement strand
TTTGGGAAGAATGGAACGCCGAAAGGAGGAACCGGGGCCCCCAAGCGGTAGCGAGCGAAGCGAGCGTAGGCGCTTGGGGTGGTAGTGACTTCCCCGCTTTTTATTCGGCACGCTTCGACGGCGCGCCCGCGCCTGAAATTTTTTCCAAATTGACGCGTGTTTTCGTCCGTCGCTGGTATATATTGCTTTCGCGTTTTCGGAGCGAGTATGCCAGACTACGACGTAATCGTGATCGGATGCGGCCCTGCCGGCCAGCAGGCGGCCATCAAGTGCGCCAAGCTGGGCCGCCGCGTCGCGCTCGTGGACGACCGCGAGGTCGTCGGCGGAATGTGCCTGCATGTCGGCACGATTCCGTCCAAGACGCTGCGCGAGGCCATCATTTATCTTTCGGGCTACAACGAGCGCAAGATTTACGGCCCGGATTACCGCGTCAAGCGCGACATAACAATCGAGGATTTGCTTTTCCGCTGCAACGAAATAATCCGCCGTGAAATCGAGGTCATCCACAACCACCTGGATTCGCAGGGCGTCGAAGTGCTTGTGGGCAGGGCGTCGTTCACGGATCCGCACACCATAAACGTGGCGTCGAGCGAGCGAACGCTGTCGCTATCTGCGTCCGGCTTCATAATCTGCACGGGTTCGGCCGCGCACCGTCCGGAGGGCGTGGATTTCGACGGCCGGACGATAATGACCACGGATGAAATTCTCGATTTGCTCTTCCTGCCGCAAAAGCTCGTCATCGTCGGCGGCGGGGTTATCGCGATCGAGTATGCGTGCATGTTCGGGCTTCTGGATATAGACGTGACCGTCGTTTCGTCGTACAGGGACATCCTCCCGTTTGTTGACCGCGAGCTGGTCGCGGCGCTCAAAAACCACATGCAGCGAAGCAACGTGAAGCTCGCGCTCGGCAAGGAAATCGCGAAAATGAGGCGCGACAGCTCCGGCCGGGTGGTTGGGCAGTTTTCCGACGGGGAAGGATTCGAGGCCGACCTGGTGTTGTTCGCGGCGTCGCGGCGGGGAAACACCGCGGGGCTGAACCTGCAGGCTGCGGGAGTCCCCGTCGGCGAGCGCGGCCACCTGAAGGTTGACGAGTGCTTCCGCACCGAGGCTTACCACATCCTTGCCGCGGGCGACGTAATCGGCTTTCCGGCGCTTGCGTCCACTTCGGGCGAGCAGGGGCGCAAGGCGGCGAACCATCTGCTGGGCATTTCCGATGTGCCATATCAGGCGATATTCCCGTACGGGATATACACGATTCCGGAGATTTCGATGGCGGGCGAGTCCGAGGACAGCCTGCAAAAGAAGGGCGTCAAATACGAAGTGGGGATAGGCAACTACCTTGACACCGCGCGCGGCCAGATAGTCTTCGACGAGGACGGGCTGGTCAAGCTGCTCTTCGATCCCGAAACGAGAAAGCTGTACGGCGTCCACATTATCGGAACGAACGCGACCGAGCTTATTCACATCGGCCAGGCTGTGCTGATTTATCAGGGCACGCTCAATTATTTCATTGACACGGTTTTCAACTACCCCACGCTGGCGGAGGCTTACAAGCTGGCCGCGATAAACGGGCGCGACAAATTGGGCTACGGCTCGCCCGCTCCGGCCGTCAAGTGATATCATGCGCCGCAGGCTGCGCGTTCCGGGGAATGCCGGCCGATTTTGCGCTAGCTGGGACGGCTGTATTTGCATCGAACCATCCGTATGGAGAAAAAGCCCGCGGACGCACCGCAGGAGCGCCGGATGCTCCCGAGATGGGTGTACGCGCTCGCGCGCGTACTGGCCGTGCTTTTAATTTTCGGCGGCACCGGCGTGTTTTATTTCGGCTACGTTTGGGGGGGCAGAACAATTTTTTTGCAGCAGGTCAGCGCCGAGGACGTGACCCGCGGATTCGATTTCGGCCCGATTTACATGGTTTCGGGGCTTAACTACCTCGCCCGGCTGGAGCTTGTAATTCCCGAAAGCGGCGAGTTTTGGGAAACAACATTGGCCGTTCTCGACTCTAACAAGGCGGTGGTGGGCAAGGAATCGGTGTTTCTTGCGGTGACGCAAAAGGAGTTCGCGCCCGGAGAGCGCACGGTGCTGCCCAACCATTTCCGGCTGATGGGCGACTCCGGCTGGTACTATTTCAGGTTTCAGCAGGTCGCGGGCAGCTATCCGGCGCTCGGCGCGATGGGCCCGCCGGCGGCGAAGCTGGAGCTTCGCGAAGGGCTGATGAACGCGACTGCGGCATGGGCGGCGCTCGCACTGGGCTGGATTGCGGGGATCGCTTTGTTCCTGCGGCCCAGGTGACGGAATCTAAAATCTGATGACCGACGCAAAGACATATTCAGAGCGGGATTACATGCACGACCGGCGCGAGTGCCCCAAGTGCGGCCACACGATGGTGTACGGGGAATTGAGCTCGGTCGCCAACTTCGGCGTCACCAAGGATCCGCACTTCGTCACGAGCTACGGATTCATGCAGGTGCGCTACGACCGGGCGACGCCGGTTGACTGCTTTATGTGCATAGGATGCGGGTACGTAGAGATGTACGGGCGCACTCCCAAAGCGGTGTTGGATCCCATCGAGCGCCAAAAACTGATAAAGGAAGAGTTCCCCGCGCTCAAGGAGCAGCTTGAAAAAACGCGGGACAAGATAAACCTCGCGGACAGGATGTCGCGCGTGGGCGGCGGCGGGGACGAATCGGAGGACGACGACTCCGGCCCCGGCCACGTGGGAGTTTGACGGGCGGAGCGATAACCGCAGTACCGGCCGAGACAGCAGCGGGCGCAAGGCGCGAAAAGGCCGCGGGTCTCCCCGCGGCCGACTCGAGCGAAAATGCGGAATCAGGCTATTTGCCGCTCTCGTTCTTGTTCTTAAGCTCAATCTTGAGGTTGATTTCCTTCTTTTCCGAGCCATCTTCGCCGGCAACTATGTTCACCAGAAGCTCGGCGTCCGCAATCAAGCCCGGTTTGTTTGCCGCCAACCAAGCGTTTAATGCGCTTTCGATTTCGGCCTCGGTTGCGTTGATGGGAAAGTTGAATAGGTGCCCCTCGCACATCACCGAAAGAAGCCCAGAATTCGTCCCGCCGTTTTCGGCGAACCAGGTGGCGCTGACGATTTTCGGCTCCGGCAGTCCGGGGACTTCGGAGAGCGCGGCCCGTACATCTTCAATCGTCACATTTCTGCCTTCGAAAACGGATATCGCCATCGTCAACTCGCCGTTTTCTTCCATCACGTTGACCATGATGCTGGGCTTGTAATCTTTTTCGCCGGGCGGCCTGCGCGACAGCGCAAGCTCTTTCAGCGACTTGCCGACCTTGTCCAGTATCGGCTGATAAACCGTTTCCGGATCCTGCCCTTCCTCAACAACCTTTCCGAAGTAATATTCGAGCACCCAGCCATCCTCCTGCGCCCACGTGGGCGCGACGCGATAATTCGCGATTGCAAAAACCGCCAAAAGAATCGCCGCGACGGCGGCGACCTGCACGTACCATCTCTTTCCTGCAAGTGCGTATCTCAACATCGAAAACCTGTCCTCCTTCAAGGAACTTGAGCGGGCGTAAGCCGCATCGAGCATCCGCCTCTTTTCTGGAGCCGACGTAGCTCCCGAATTCGACGCCACAGCCGCCGCGGAATCGAGCGCAACGCTATCGTCCAGAAGCGCCCGCAATTCCGCATCTGCTTCCGCCGCCCGGATTTCGTATGGAGAAAGTCCGCCGCGGCCCGCCCGCTCGAACACAATTTTGTTAAGAATATTTTTCATGCCGATTCCCCTCCCTGGGCCGGCACACCCGGCTCCCTTCGGGGCAAAACCAACTCCCGCAGCGCCCGCCTGGCCCGCATCACGCGCTGCTTGACCGCGCTCACGCCGACGCCAAGCACCGCCGCCGTCTCCTTCAGGCTAAGCCGCTCCAAATAGAACAGCTCGAGCACCTCCCGGTGGTTCCACGGAAGCGACGCGAGCGCGTCAAGCACTTCGCGGGCGGCGGGATCCGCAGGCATCCCGGCGGGTATGTAATCGAGCGCCGCATCCCCGCCGCCCGATACAGCCGCCGCCGGGCGCTTATGCGAGAGGAACTCGTTCCTTACGATTGCGAAGAGCCAGGCCCGGAAAGCCTCGGGCCTCCGGAGCTGGCCGAACCGGACGAAGGCGCGGGCGAGCGCGCTCTGCAGGAGGTCTTCCGCGTCCGGACGGCTCCCCGCAAGGCGCAGCGCGTACCGCCACGCGGCCTCGTAGACCGGATCGGTCAGTGCTTGCTCGAATTTTTCCCTGGCCGGCGCTTCGGTCATGACGACATGATAGACGGGGGATGGGCGGGAAAGGTGACATGCCAGAGGCAATTGCGGGGCGGCCGCAGCACTATTTTCCCCCAGGCATGGCTTTTCTTCCTCTTGCATTACTTTTTTTTGGGAGCGCATTTACCGTGTGAATGCAATCGGCCGCCGTTCCAATTAATTCCGATTGCAGCTCCCTCTTCCGGAAGCGCGTATTTCCGTTTCGCCGCTTGCGCTTCGGATACATAGACTGCGCTCACGCGTCGTAGTCCCGGCTATACGGATTGAATGCATTCGCCGCCACCTTGTGAACATTGTATCAAGGATATATTTTTTAAGTTAACTCCCAAAACTTGTTGACAGGGTGATTTTCGGGTATAATCCCTCCAGCCGGAAGGTCTCGGCGCAACAAACAAATCGCGCGGCGGCAACGCCGCCAGGGATGACGG
>JABRWB010000072.1 GCA_039961635.1 bacterium | reverse complement strand
AGTAGGGAGTTGGGGCGGGAGGGGGCGCGGCCGCTACACCTCGTACACCTTCAGCACTTCGTCGCCGTAGTGATTGATCACCTTCACCGCAATTTTGCCGGATTTCGGAGCGTCGAACGGGCGGCTGACCGTGGAATAAAGCTGCTCCCATGCCGATTCGTCAATTTCGGCCCGCAAAGCCCGCTTCAGTTTCTCGTACGGCCTGTCCGCGCCGCAGAAGTACGCATGGCGCACGAAGAAGCTTTCGCCGTTGTAGTCGGTGTCAATGAACCATGCCGCGATGTCGTCGGTGGAATTGTTCTTTATCTGGCCGGTCGTCGGGTCGTAAATGTCGAGGCCCTTTATTTCGACCGTCACCTGGCCGTCCGATTTCCTTATTTCGATATCCGGCTCGCCGAATACCATGAACAGGTTCCCCGCCCCGGTTTTCTTGAGCGCGTCCCCCATCTGAAGTTCCATGTTCATCCGGGCGGTGAGTATCCGGAGCTTCCCCCATTCCAGCACTTCCTGGTCCACATACGGGTCGAACGCGAATCCGCAAACGATCAAAAGGTCAATCCCCGGGCCCTTCATTATTTCCTTCGCCGCGTCCTTTATCAAATCGTTCCCGACGGTTCCGTTTTCCGGGCCGATTGCCACCGCGACCGTTTTTGACTTTCCGGCTTCCTCGAATTCGCCTTTCGCGTGTATGTAAGTCCCCGCGTACGGCTCAAGCCTTGAAAACATCAGCCGCTCTTTCTTTTTTGTGTTCTGCACTCCGGCTTTCTTGAGATTTTCGATTACCGTCAGCACAAACTGGCCGTTGCCCATGTTTTCCGCCGCCTCCTCTGTTTCAGGGCGTTCCGCATCCGCCGCAATCGTCCTGTGCGGCGACAGGCTTTCCACGGTGAACGGCCCGGCGACGCGCACTTTTGAGGTGTCCTCGTACGGCTTGTCGTACAAAAGCTCGATATCCGCGCGCCGCGCTATGGATTCGTCAATTTCCTTCTGGCGCTTCCGCCGGGTCTCCCACCATTCCGGGATGAGCACGTCCGCAAGCGGCCCCGAGCCTTTCGGGACTTCCCGCGGGATTTCCCATTCCTCCCAATTCGTTTTGCAGGCTTCGTTTATTTTCGCCCGGAGTTCGTCAAGCCCCGGCTGCCATTTCGCATGGATGACGTCAATCTCTTCGTTGTTGGCGATGCTTTTCAAAGTGACATGCGGAACGCGTTTGTACACGAAGCCCTTCCGTATATCGCCTTCCGCCGTTCCGCACTCGTAAACTTTTCCGCCAAGTGCTGCTTCCTGTTGCAGGCCTTCCGGCGAATCGGAAAGTATGTAGTACGGGTATTTGGCGCACATAAGCCGGGTGCGGGCGAGCGCGAGCGCGACTCGGGATGTGTCTATCGTTATCCAGCGCCGTCCCCACTGCTCGGCCACGTACGCGGTCGTCCCGCTCCCACAAGTCGGATCGAGAACCAGATCGCCGGGATCGGTGGTCATGAGAAGGCAGCGCTCGATAACCTTAGTTGAAGTCTGTACAACGAATGTTTTTTGTTGCTCCGAAAGTTGTTCCGCCCACAAATTATTTAGGGGGTAAAGTGGATTATCGTTAAAGTATCGCTTGTAACGTATTACATTTCCAACCTGGACAATTCTGTTTGTCCGCGCTAGCCGCTCCATTCCAGTAGGGCAGCTTGCTTTCCAATGGCTATTATCGTTGGGGCGATAAATCCGTTTACGGTATGGAAACGCTTGGTCTTCGCTTGCCTTGCCTCGCGACTGCAAATCTCCAAGTGCAACCATTTTTGAGTAATCAAAAGTCGCTTCTTCATTATCGAAATTTGACTCATTAATTCCCTTCAGATCGCCATATTCACTTTCAAAGAAGTTGTACCCACTGCTTCCTGCAATGCTCGTGTCCTTTAACCTATATATTTCGCGGTACTTTATTTTTTCGGTGCTTTTACCGTACCATACTAGATAGTCCCCAGCCCTTGAAAGGGTTTTTGCCTCGAAGCCGCTTGTAGTTGCAAATGAAACCATACTAACAAAATTCTCGCTTCCGAACACCTCGTCCATCAGGCAGCGCACGAGATGGACGTTTTCGTCGCCGATCTGGACGAAAATACTCCCGCTCTCCGTCAAAAGCTCGCGCGCAACCGTCAATCTGTCGCGCAGGTACGACAGATAGCTGTGGATGCCGAGCTCCCATGTGTCGCGGAAGGCTTTTATCTGCTCCGGCTCCCTTGTCGCGTCCTCAAGTTTGCCGTCTTTCACGTCGCGCTTGCGCGTGCTCACCTGCCAGTTGCTTCCGAACTTGATTCCGTAGGGCGGGTCAATGTAAATCATCTGAACCTTGCCCTTGAGCCGTTCCTTTTCGGCGAGCGAGCACATCACGTACAGCGAATCGCCAAGGATCATCCGGTTCGACCAGTTTTGTTCGTGCCGGTAGAAGTCCACCATTTTGTCGAACTCGATCCCGTTGAAATCGGCGAAAAGCTCCAGGTCCATCCCCGCGGCGCGCCTTTCCTTGCGCTCCTGCGCGCGGCGGAAATCCTCGATTATCGCCTTGGGGCCGATCTTCTCGTGGATGTAAATCGGGACGGCTTTTACCGACAGCGGCTCTTTGTTCTGCTCGTCCTTGCCCTTCCAGACAAGCTGGGGGTCGAGGTCGGGATCGCGGGGATAAAGGACGGTCGCGGGCTTCATCTCGTCCTCGCGGGCGAACTCCTCGGTCTCGCGCGTCGGGATGTTCACGCGCTTATCTTTGATGTGCTTGACGTCGGCGATTTTGGTTTTCGGTTTGCGGGGATCGGATTTAGTTTTGCGCGGCATTGGGCCTGTCCTCCTTGTTTCCTTCGATGAACGCCTTCAGGTCGTCCATGCAGTTCCACGGGTCGCGGACTTCCAGGAACGCCCAGCGCCCGAATCCGCCGTGGTTGTTTACCGCGGGCACCCAGAGCGTCTTTCCGGTTTCCACCTTTGCTTCCTTGTCCTTTTTCTTGATTCCGGTGACTTCCACGATAAGGTTAAGCGGATCTTCCCGGCCGTCGTCAATATGCGCGATGAAGTCTGGATAGTACTGCTTTTCCTCGCCGTACAGCGTGTAAGGGATCGTGAAACCGAGATTTGCGTTCTTGACGTAGTGGAGCACTTCGGGCATGTCGGGGTCTTCGAAAACCTTCGCCATCTTCTGCTCCCAGGACTGGGTGTCGCCGACTACATGGCTTACGTGGCATTTATCCTCGCTCGTGCTGTAAACCGGCTTCGTAGTTTCGAAATCCACGCGGCTGGTGGAGCCTTCCGTATTATAAGGATGGAGAATCGGCATCAGCCGCTTTTCGCCCCGGTCGCCGTGGACGATCGCCCTGTAAATCTTATCCGAAGCGCGGTAGGCAAATTCCAGGAGAAGCAATTCTTGGATGAATGTCTTGTCCTTCAGCTTCACGCAGTCCTTAATCCAGCGGCGGGTAATTTCCAGAACTTGCGGGAAATACCAATACTTGACTTCGGAGTTGAATTTATGCACCTTCGGATTATCCGCGGGCCGTTCAATCTCCTGCGTGAAGTACCGCTCCAGCGTGAGCTTTGCGATTAGGAACGCGACTTCCTGCTCGCGCCTAGCGCGCAGGTCGTTCAGCTCGTGTATCGAAGATTCGCCCACGATCGGCGCATTCTCCACGGTTGTAGGAATATCCTCCGCGGATAGCGTCAGCCTGCTGTCATCGGTAAATTCGGCGGAGAGATTTTGGGCCGTCAGTTCATACCGGTATCCCGCGACGCGAGGGAACCGGATTTCGCAATGGGCGCGCTCCGGCAACGCTTGGACGCGGGTGTACGGCCTAGACACGGGGATTGCGGTTCCTCCCGACGTTTGCATGAACGTGAACGGGACGCCGTAAACTTCCGCATATTCCGGCGAAAATTTGTTTTCGTCATTCAGCTCGAACGACATTCGCCGGAGCGCGCGGCCCACAACCTGCTCGCACAAAAGCTGGGTGCCGAAAGCGCGGATTCCAAGTATATGCGTTACGGTGTTCGCATCCCATCCTTCGGTCAGCATCGAAACCGAAACGACGCAGCGCACATTCTCGCCAAGCTTGCCGGGCTTGCCGACGGTGTTCATCACTTCGCGGAGAATGTCGGAATCGGTTATTTTTTCAATGTCCTTTCCGATATAACGATTTCTGTATTCGTTCTTGAAACTTTCGATTTCATTCGCCGCAATTTTACGGAAGTCGGCGGAAAGCGCTTCGCCGCTTTCAAGTTGCTCGCTGTCCACCAGAATCGTATATGGTCGGGCGCGCCATTTCATGTTTCCGGCATAGTCGGTTTCGACATTGCTGAAAAGCGGAAGCTCGCCGGGAACGAGCCTCGAAGCGCTATCGGATACACGTTTTTCCCAGCCTGAAATGTAATCGTAAACCAGCTTAGATACGTTCGTGTTGTTGCAAACGACGATGAAAACGGGGGGCGTGGAATTGATATGCCGCGACTCGCTTTCCTTTTTCCACGCTTCGAAATATTTTTCGTAATTGCTGTAAAGGCTGTGAATTGCACCCGCGAGCGTGACGGGAAGTTTCGGCTCGCCGGTTTCTGCTTCGGCGCCGCGGCCTTTCTTCGGCAGGTCGTCCTTGACGTGAGGCCAAATATGGCGGTATTTCGGAACTTCGTCCGTCATCTGGTCGTCCGAAACCGGGACGCGGGGGACCTTGACGACACCGCACTCTATCGCGTCCACAAGCGAGAAATCGGAAACTACCCAGGGGAAAAGCGTGCCTTCTTTCCATCCGGAACCGCGGAGGAAAAACGGCGTCGCGGAAAGGTCGTATACGACGCGGATTCCGAGCTTTTTCTGGACTGCTTCGAGACCGGAAATCCAGATGCGGGCGTACTCGTCGCGCTTCTTCGCTTCCTGCTTCTCTTCTCCCTTTAGCTCCTCCTCCTCCGGCTCCTCTGCTTTGCGGCGGTAGCAGTGGTGGCCCTCGTCGTTTATGACGACGATGTTTTTCTTTTTCAGAAATTCGGCGCAGACGCGGGCCACCACTTTTCCCGGAGTTTCCTTGGTCCGCCTGTCGCTTCCCTTCCAGATTATTTCCTTCGTAAGCTTCGGAGTTGAAATCGTTTCACGCGGCAGGAACGAATGAAAATTGGTGACGAGAATGTTTGCGGATTGGATGTCGTCAAAATCGCTATGCGGTATCAAATCCCATTTTTCGTAGTAATTCTCCGGGTCGCTAGGATAAAGAACGCGCAGCCGGTCCTTAATCGTGATTCCGGGCGTGATTATCAAAAAAGTATCGGAAAACCGGGCATCCTGGGGATTGGCGCGTTTGTTCAGCACCTGCCATGTAATCAGCATCGCCATAACCAGCGTTTTACCGCTTCCGGTCGCCATTTTGAATGCGATCCGGAAAAGTTCGGGATTGCTCGCTCGGTTTGAATTTACAAGCTCGTTGATTATCCTTGAGTCGCCGCTTTTTTCCGCGCACTCGGTTATGTAAATCGCGGTTTCAATCGCTTCAAGCTGGCAGAAAAACAGCCGCCTTTCCCTTTCTTCCCTGCGCCAGTATTGAATCAGCCTGCGCGTCGGGGATGAGATGTTGGGGTAATTGCGCGAGCGCCAAACCCCGACGCTGTGGCGGATGTTGTTGATCAATTCATTTGGCTTGAATACTTGAGAATCGAAAATGTCCAGTTCAAGCTGGGCGCGTCGTCCCGACGCCCTGGGCTTCGCAACCGGAACCGAATACTGGCTTATCCGGCGCTCCTCGACAATCTCGCCCGTAGGCTGGCCATTCTCATGCTTGAAATGGCGCTTCGGTTCCTCGTACGGCGAGTTGAGAATCGGATTTTCGATTACCGCCATGCTTCCCTTCCCCTTATTCCTCGGGTGAAACCGGTTGGAATTTTAGCATGGCGGGCTTCGGGCGGTATTATTAGCCGGTGGCGAAGACAGTCCAATTTCAGGTGACCGGGATGTGCTGCGCGGAGGAGGTTTCCGCGCTGCGCGATACGGTCGGGCGGCTGCCCGGCGTGGCGGCGCTCGACTTCGACGTCCTGCGCGGCACGATGTCGGTCACCGCCGCAAAGGGCGCGCAGGTCGCCGACGCGGACGTGATCCGGGCGGTCAGGCGCGCCGGAATGGGCGCGGTGCGCATCCGGGATGAACGAAGCGCAGGCGCGGGCGATGTCCGCGCCGGATATTCGCAAGGCGCGGAAGCGGGCGATGTCCGCGCCGGATATTCGCAAGGACGCGGCGCAGGCGCGGGCGATGTCCGCGCCGGATATTCGCAAGGCGCGGAAGCGGGCGATGCGGAAGCGGGCGATGCGGGAGCGGGCGATGCGCAAGGGGGCGCGGCGGGAGCGGGCGATGCGGGCGCGGGC
>JABRWB010000071.1 GCA_039961635.1 bacterium | reverse complement strand
GCTGATCAACCCGATTGCGATGGAAGAAGGGATGCGGTTTGCCATCCGCGAAGGCGGACGCACCATCGGCGCAGGCCGCGTAACCAAGATCTTGAAGTAACAGGTGGCTTGTAATGGCGAAAAAAGGCGACAAGCGGATGATGGTTGTGCTCGCATGCGGAGACTGCGGCAGCCGGAATTATTATTCCGAGCGCAACCGCGTCAACACGCCTGCCAAGCTGGAACTGAAAAAATACTGTCGGCCCTGCCGCAAGCATACGCTCCACAAGGAGAGCAAGTAGGCTGATGCTTAGGTCCATAGTTCAACGGAAGAATGGCGGTCTCCAAAACCGCAGATGCGGGTTCGATTCCTGCTGGACCTGCCATTTGCAATTTTCTGTCACGGGCCTAAGCCCGGATGTAGTTTTGGTTTGAGTGGGTGAAAGATGTCAAGTGAAAACTTAACGGAAGGTTCGTCCAGACTGGACCGGGTCAAAACCTATTTCAGGGAACTCGGTTTCGAGTGGAAGAAGATCACCTTCCCCGAGCATAAGCCTTTGCCCTTTGCTAAAGGCTGGTCCAGGGCGGAGTTGTGGCGGGCGACTATTACCGTATTCGTTTTCACGACGATTTTCGCCCTTTTGCTTTCGTTGATGGACATTGTGATAACCCAGGTTTTCAATATTTTCTTTTAAAGGAGCATTCCGCCGCCCCGTGGCGGGAGCAAAAAGTGCGCTGGTACGTTCTACATGTTCTTTCCGGATATGAGGAGAAGGTGCTCAATGGTATCAACCATATGATCGAGCACGGCCAGCTGGGAAAGGATGTCGAGCAGATAGTGATCCCCTACGAGAAGAAGCTTGAAAACGTGAGGGGAAAGAAGCGCACGACCATAAAAAAGATTTACCCGGGTTATGTTCTGATAAAGATGAACCTTGACAACGCAAACAGATACCTGCTCCGCCAGGTGCAGGGGGTGATCGATTTCGTTAAGAGCGCAACCTTGCCGCAGCCTCTCACCGAGGAGGAAGTAAATCAAATCTTCACTCGGATGGGTAAGGATGTGCCCGAGGTCGAAACGAGCTACAAGGTGGGCGACACCGTAAAGGTGTTGTCAGGCCCGTTCGTTGAAGCCATCGGAAAAGTTAAGGAAATCGAGCCTGAAAGGCACAAGGTAAAGATCATGGTGAGCATTTTCGGTCGCGACACGCAGGTGGAGCTCGACTTTGAGCAAGTCGAGGTTTTTGACGCGTACGTGGAAGCCGAGAAGGACGAGGCCGACTAGCACCGGAAGCCCAAGGGGATTTTTATGGCAAAGAAAGTAATCGCAAATGTGAAAGTGCAGCTTCAGGGAGGCGGCGCCAGGCCCGCTCCACCGCTCGGTCCGGCTCTTGGCCAGCACGGTGTTGCGATCATGGAGTTTTGCAAGCAGTTCAACGCCGCGACCAGTGATCGTGCCGGGGAAGTCATCCCGGTTGTGATCACGATCTACGAAGACAAAAGCTTTACCTTCGTCCAAAAAACCGCGCCGACTTCGGAACTCATCAAGAAGGCGATCGGACTGGATAAGGGAAGCAAGGAACCAAACAAGATAAAGGTTGGCAAGATTACACGGGAGCAGCTGAGGAGAGTAGCCGAACAAAAATTACCAGACCTCAACACCAAAAACCTGGATGCGGCGATGCGCATCGTGGCCGGTTCGGCTCGCCAGATGGGCGTCGAAGTGGTGGACTGAGGGAGGCATCGGAGGAAACATGCCGAAAAAATCAAAGGTTTATTTGAAGCGCGAAGCCGAGCTGGGAGAGCGCAAGTTGCCGCACGGCTTGGAAGATGCGCTCGGGAAGCTCAAGAAAGTCACGCGGGATTGGGAGTCCTGCGATCTCCACATTAGGCTGGGTATCAATCCGCGCAAGCCGGAGCAGAATCTGCGCGGCACGCTTGTGCTTCCCAAGGGCACCGGAAAGGTTCCGCGCATTCTCGTTTTTGCCAAGGGAGACAAGGTCGAAGAAGCGCGTCAAGCGGGTGCCGACTATGTCGGCCTCCAGGACTTGATAGAGCAAATCAAGGGCGGCTGGCTGGATTTCGACATTGCACTTGCAGTGCCGGATTGCATGGCCGAGGTGTCGAAAATTGCAAAAGTCCTCGGCCCCCGCGGGCTTATGCCGTCTCCAAAAAGCGGCACGCTTTCTGATGCCATCGGCACTCTCGTCAAGGAATTCAAAGCCGGAAAGCTCGAGTACCGCAACGACAAGACCGGGATTATCCACACAACGGTTGGCAGGATGGGATTCAGCGCGGAGGATTTGGCTGAAAACGTCCGGCACGTTATGGATGTCGTGGTCAAGGCCAAGCCCGCCAGCCTGAAGGGGCAGTTCATCAAATCCGTATTCATCGGATCCACCCAGGTGCCTGCGCTCAGGCTGGATGCGGCGCAGTTCATCCGGTAGGAGAATAAAGCAATGCTGCGCAAATTCAAAGAAGCTCGCATCGAGCGCATACAAAAGGTCTTCGAGGAAAGCTCTTTCGCTTTTCTTGTCGACTTTTCCAAATCGGATACGGTCGAAATCGACCAGTTCAAGTCTGCAGTCAGGGAAGCGAACGCGGACATGTTCGTGGCCAAGAACAAGCTTGCCAAGATCGCGACCGGAAGGATTGAAGGTGCAGATTGGGTTGAACGGATCGCTCCGTACTTTACTTCAAGCACCGCCCTGGTTTTCGGTTCTTCAGACATCGGGAGCTGTGCGAAGGCCATTCGGAAATTTCACCGCGGACACGACAAGAAAATGGCGGTCAAGGCCATTTTTTTCGACAACCAGGTGTTCGGCCCGGACAAATTTGTCGGTTTTACCGAGCTTCTGTCAAAGGACGAATTACGTGCGAGGCTCCTGGGGCTTCTTATGGCCCCTCAGACGAATTTGGTAAGGCTGCTTAAGGCCGCACCGCAGGGATTCGCTGCCGTTGTTAAGGCCTACGCGGAAAAGAAAGCGGGTTAGATAGCCCGTCGGTTTTTTAGTCAGGAATCATTCGGAGGTATGTGATGTCCAAGGAAGCTGTAATTGATGCATTGGAGTCGATGACAGTTGTCGAGCTCAATCAGCTCGTCAAGGAACTCGAGGATCGCTGGGGCGTCAGCGCCGCGGCGGTCGCTCCTGTTGCTGTTGCCGCCGCCGGCGGCGGCCAGGCTGCGGCGGAGGAAGGTTCATCGGCCGCGGAGAAGACGTCGTTCGACGTTCATCTCAAGGAGATCGGCGACAACAAGCTTGAAGTCATCAAGCGCGTTAAAGATATCCTCGGCATTGGAATCAAAGAAGCGAAGGCTGTTGTAGACGAAGTTCCCAAGGCCCTTAAGACGGGAGTGGGAAAGGATGAGGCCGAGGAAATCAAGAACAAGCTGGTTGACGCCGGCGCGGTGGTGGAGATCAAATAGTTTCGGCTCGCTCATATTTGATTGCTTTGTCGGGAAACGGGGCATTCCATTTCGGGACGCCTCGTTTTGCGCGGAAGAGTGAAGGCGGCGATCCCGCCTAGGAGGGTTCAAATTGGCTCTGCTTACTGAAAGACGCCTGAATTTGGCGGAAAAGGACTACCTGCCGCTTTCGAACCTGCTGGATATCCAGACCCGCTCGTTCGAGCAGTTTTGCTTCGAGGGCGTGGCGGAGGTATTTAGCGAAACGTTTCCCATCGTGTCCAACGATGAAACGCTGGAACTGCATTTCGACGATTACAGCATCACATTGCCGGAAATGGATATCCTGGACTGCTTCGAGCAGGACAAGACCTATGCCGGAACGCTCAAAGGAATATTCAGTTTTTGCAACCGCAAAACGGGAGAGATAAAGGAGCAGGAAGTTTACATAGCCGAGCTGCCCTTTATGACTTCCGCCGGGACGTTTGTAGTCAATGGCGTCGAGCGCGTTATCGTATCGCAGCTCGTGCGCAGCCCGGGTGTTTATTTCACGCCGGGCGATAAACGCACGGCAAGCGAGGACGCCTTTATGGCCAAGGTGATTCCATACCGCGGCGCATGGCTCAAATACGAGTACGACAAGAAAAACAACGTTTACCAAGTGCGAATTGATAGTCCGCGGCGCGTCCTCAAAGTGCCGATCACGACGTTTTTCAAAGCACTCGGATTCGAAGTGGATCATATAAACAAAGTCATTTATTACCCCGAAAACCGCTTCTCGAAATCCCAATGGCCTACGCCAGAAATGGAAATCCGCGAGTCGCTTCACGGCACCTTGGAAAAGGATGTTGCTCGCAACATGCTTGAAGCACAAAAAGACATCTGGAAGCGTCTTCATCCCACCGAGCCTTTCAGCGAAGACGTATTGTCGGCGATGCTTCCTTCAAGATTTTTCGATGAAAAACGATACGATCTGGCAAAAGTGGGTCGCCACGTTCTCAACCGAAAGCTCGGATTATCCATTCCGAATGATGTCAGGGTGCTGACGCACGCGGATCTGCTCGAAACATTCCGCAAACTGCACGATTTACAAGAGTCGGGAACGGGACCGGTTGATGATGTAGAGCACTTGAACCTTGAAAACCGCCGCGTGGAGCATATCGGCGAGCTGCTTCAGGCCCAGCTTAGGCGCGGACTGCTGCGCGTCGAGCGTATCGTCAAGGAAAAACTGATGATGCCCGATGCGGACAAGGAGACGCCAAAAACTCTTCTTAATACGCGCCCTTTAATCGGAGTGCTCAAGGAGTTTTTCGGCAGCTCCCAGATGTCGCAGTTTATGGACAACACTAACCCTCTTACCAGCCTCACTCACAAGCGAAGGCTGTCGGCGCTTGGTCCGAAGGGTTTGACAAGGGAAAGTGCGAGGTTCGATTTCCGCGACGTGCACCACAGCCATTACGGTCGAGTTTGTCCCATCGAGTCGCCGGAAGGTCCGAATATCGGCTTGATAAGCTCGCTTTCCACATACGCCAGTGTGGACGAGTACGGCTTCATTGTGACTCCGTTTCATGTGGTTGAAGAAGGCCGCGTGACCAACAAGATTGTTCGCCTTTCCGCGAACGAAGAAAGGGGATATCACATCGCGCCTTCGACTACGGGGCGCGACAAGCTTGGCAGGATCACCGAAGATGTGCTCTTTGTGCGTCACAACGGCAATTTCGAAGTGGTCAGCCGAAACGAGGTTGAGTTGGTGGAAGTGTCGCCGATGCAATTCATTTCGGTTACTACTTCACTTATACCGTTCCTGGAGCACGACGACGCGAACCGCGCGCTGATGGGTTCGAACATGCAGCGCCAGGCGGTGCCCCTTTTGTTTCCGGATCGCGCCCTGGTGGGCACAGGCAGCGAAACCGCGATTTCAGAGGATGCGGGCAGCGCCGTACGCAGTTCTTTCTGCGGGCGTGTGATATACGTGGACAGCAAGCGAATCGGACTGGAAAAAGGTATCGTTTATGACAGTCAGTCCGGAGAAATACTCGATTTTCCCAACCTCGAAACACAGGGTCTTGGCGAGGTGCTGAACAAGAGCAAGTTCGAATATATTTTCAGTCCGCCCAATCCTTGGAAAGCCGTATTTCGCGATCTGCCGTTTGAGGACCGCGAATTCCGCGCTCTCAACCGCGATCCCGAGTCCGTTCGCGAGTGGATCCGGCTTCGCAAATTCCAGCGCAGCAACCAGGGAACGCTAATCGATCAGAGGGTACGGGTTACCAAAGATACCGTGGTTGTAAAGGGCGATTTGCTTGCGGACAGCTCGAGCACCGTCGAGGGCGAGCTGGCGTTGGGCCGCAACGTGCTTGTGGCATTTCTTCCATGGCGCGGCTACAACTTTGAAGACGCGATCGTGGTTTCCGAAAGGCTGGTGAAGGAGGACTACTTCACGAGTCTTCACATTGAAAAGCACGAGTGCGAGGCAAGGCAGACGAAGCTCGGCCCAGAAAAAATCACCCGAGAAGTGCTGGGTTTGGGCGAGGACTACATAGAGCGCAACTTGGATGAACGCGGGATCATTCGCGTCGGCGCCGAAGTGAAAAGCGGCGATGGTCTAGTCGGCAAGATCACCCCCAAGGGTGAAAGCGATCTTACCGGAGAGGAAAAGCTAATCCGTGCGGTTTTCGGCGATAAGGGCAAGGGATTTAAAAACAGCCCCCTCAAGGTGCCGCATGGCCAAGAGGGTGTGGTCATCAGAACTCAATATTACAGCCGCAAGGATGGATTCGATCTGCCGCACAATATAGTGGAACTTGCCCGCGTTTATATCGCAAAGAAAAAGGTTCTGAAGGTCGGCGACAAAATTGCGGGAAGGCATGGAAACAAAGGCGTCGTTTCGATCATAGTGCCTGAAGAGGACATGCCTTTCCTGCCGGACGGACGGACTGTTGACATAGTGCTTAATCCTCTTGGCGTGCCGAATCGAATGAACATCGGCCAGGTTCTCGAAACACATTTGGGGCTAGCTTGCAGTTTTATTGAGCAGTCGCAGGCGGACGAGGTGAAGGAGCTTTTGGATCGTTCCAAGCCGATTCCGTTCGATCAGTCGAAGGACCGATTCGAACTCGACATTAATGAAGTGCACACAAGGGATGTTAAGAATCCTTTGCGGATTACCGCCCCAGTGTTCCGAGGCGTTACCGAGGATCAAATCCGGCAGCTATACAAGCATCTTCAGTTGCCTCTGGACGGCAAAACCGTATTGTTCGACGGCATCACCGGCGAGCCGTTTAAAGAGCGGGTCATCGTCGGCATGATGTACATCATGAAACTCAATCACTTGGTGGACGACAAGATGCACGCCCGCAGTACAGGCAGCTACGCACTAATCACGCAGCAGCCATTGGGTGGCAAGGCGCAATTCGGCGGCCAAAGGTTGGGAGAGATGGAGGTTTGGGCGCTGGAAGGCTATGGCGCTGCATACTTGCTCAAGGAAATGCTTACCTCCAAGAGCGACGACGTAACCGGTCGCAATATGACTTACAAGGCGATCGTGGACGGGAAAATGATTCCCGAGCCAGGCGTTCCGGAAAGCTTCAACGTGATTGTCAACGAACTGAAAAGCCTTTCGCTTGACGTCCAAGTGGAAAAGGACGAAAGCGAGCTTAAGGCGCTGATAGAGGACCGGCTGAGGGTGACCCGGCGGCCCAGAACTTTCGATGACCTCGAAGGGGGCGATGCATTCAATGGCTAATACTTTGATTAAGAAGCTTCGTATAGGTCTCGCGTCTCCTGAAACAATAGAGCAATGGTCGAGCGGCGAGGTCAAAAAGCCGGAAACCTTCAATTACCGGACCTACAAGCCGGAAAAAGAAGGCCTTTTCTGCGAAGTGATTTTCGGCCCCACCAAGGATTTCGAGTGCGCCTGCGGAAAATACAAAAAGGTGCGCTACAAGAACACGCGTTGTGATCGCTGCGGCGTACTAATCACGAAGTCCAGCGTGCGGCGCGAGCGGATGGGGCATATCAAGCTCGCCTGTCCCGTCGCGCACATCTGGTTCACGAAGAGTATTCCCAACCGCTTCTCGGCGCTGTTGGGAATGAGCGCCAAGGAAATAGAAAAGATCATTTACTACGTGAATCACGTCGTTTTTCACGTGGACGAGGACTGGCTTAAGGAAAACCTGTCAGAAATCGAATACACCATAACCGACCAGATTACGCATCTCAAGCAAAAAAAGGTCGAGCTTCGCGACATAAAGGAGTTGGATGCCTGCAAGCTCCTAATGGATTCGCCCGATGCGACTCCGGAAGAGCGCGATGCCGCGCTGCTTGCCTCCAAAACATTTGTAAAGCCGGGCAGGGAAGCACTGGCGTCTGAAGAGCTTGTAGCCGCCGTCGCTCTTGTGAAGGATGCCGTCATGCGCACTAAGGTGCTGGACGAATTCATCCTCGCGCACAATATCGTCGACCCCGTAACCCGAGAGGTGGTTGCCGAAGCGAGGGCAAAATTTACATACCCGATCGTTTCAAAGCTCCTCGACCTGGGCGTCTTCAAGGTGCCGGGCGAAAACATTAAAACCCGCGAGGAGAACAAAAACCAAATCGCCGAAATCGAGCGCCACATTTCAAGCCTTACGCGTGGGATGGCGGTGCTTCGTTCCGTCAAATACATGGACAGGCTGACCGATCAGGATTTCGACGATTTCGAATACTTGAAGTACATAGTTCAGCGCGAGATGGGCATTGATTTGTCGGATTACGTCCAGATGGGGATGGGAGCCGGCGCGCTGCGCGAGATTCTGCGCAAACTCGACCTAAAGTACCTCGAAAAGGAACTCGACGACGAGCTTGAAAAAATCAAGTTCCGCCGCACGAGCCAGAAGCGCAAGAAGCTGATTAAACGGCTAAAAACCGTACGCTCGTTTATCCAGAGCGGGAACCGTCCCGAGTGGATGATTTTGTCGGTCCTTCCAGTGCTTCCGCCGGAGCTTCGGCCGATGGTTGAGCTGGAGGGCGGCAGGTTTGCGTCGAGCGATTTAAACGACCTTTACAGGCGCGTGATCAACCGTAACAACCGCCTAAAGAAGCTGATCGATATCAAGGCTCCAGAAAGCATCCTGCGCAATGAAAAGCGCATGCTCCAGGAAGCAGTCGACAGCTTGATTGACAACGGGCGCAAAGGGCGCGCTGCAGTCAACACGAATAACCGGGCGCTCAAATCGCTGTCCGACCTCCTGAAGGGTAAGCAGGGCAGATTTCGTCAAAACCTGCTTGGAAAGCGCGTCGATTACTCCGGCAGAAGCGTTGTCGTCGTCGGTCCTCGTCTGAAGCTTCACCAATGCGGTATTCCAAAATACATGGCGCTGGAGCTTTTCAAACCCTTCGTGCTTAACAGGCTTATCAATCCGGAAGATCCCAATCAGCAAATCAACACTGCCCGACGTATGATCGAGAAGGCGGAGGATCCGCTGGTTTGGGACAAGCTGGAAGAGATAATTCAGAACCACCCGGTGCTGTTGAACCGCGCGCCCACGCTTCACAGGCTGTCCATCCAGGCCTTTGAGCCGGTGTTGATCGAGGGTAAGGCAATCCAGCTTCACCCGCTTGCGTGCGAGGCTTACAACGCGGACTTTGACGGCGACCAAATGGCTGTTCACGTGCCGCTGTCAACCACCGCGCAAGCCGAAGCTCGTATTTTGATGCTTTCGGCCAACAATATCCTGCTTCCCGCGGACGGCAAGCCGGTCATCAGCCCGACAAAGGACTTGGTCTTGGGAATGTATTACCTGACCCAAACCGACAAGCCGGTGCCGGATCTCAACAAAATACCCACATTCGCGGACGAGCACGAAGCGGTCATCGCTTACGAGTCGGGGTACCTGAAATACCATGATTGGATCAGGATTTCGTGCAACCGGACTGTAGTCGAGTACATCTCGGATCCATCGAAGGACGACAAGAAAGAAACGCGCCGCGTCCGTTACTACGACAAACGCCGCGAGTCGGAGCCATTGGTCGGCGAATTCACCGAGGTTGCGCACTCCCCCAACTCGTGGATTGTAACGACAATCGGTCGCGCGATGGTCAGCCAGGAGATGCGGCGCCTTGAAGAGCGCTTCGGATTCGGTGAAAACGAAGGCCTGCCTTACTACAACATCGCCCTCGACAAGAACGTGTTGTCTGACGTCATCCGCGACTCCTATCGCACTTGCGGTTCGGAGTTCACCGTGCTGCTTGCCGACATGATCAAAGACATGGGTTTCGAAATAGGAACCCGCGCAGGTATCACAATCGGCATCACGGACATCTGTATTCCTGCGGAAAAAGTGGAAATTATCGGAAAGGCGAACCGTGAAGCCGATAAGGTTTGGAGCAAGTTTAACAAAAAGCTCATTACCCAGCAGGAAAAGGATGAGGTAATCATTTCCATTTGGGACCAGGCGACCAAGGATTTGACCAAGGCGATGCGCCTCAACTTCGGCAAGTTCAACAGCATTTTCATGATGGCGGAGTCAGGAGCAAGAGGGAAAATCGATCAGGTGCGTCAGCTTGCGGCCATGCGCGGTCTTATCGTCGGACCTACCGGCAATATCCTTCCGCTTCCGATTCAAAGCAACTTCCGCGAAGGACTGTCGGTATTCGAATACTTTATTTCCACTCACGGCGGACGCAAAGGCTTGGTGGACACCGCGCTCAAGACCGCGGACAGCGGCTACCTTACACGAAGACTGGTTGATGTCGCGCTCGATGTTTCTATCACTGAGTACGATTGCGGTTCAACAGGTTCAATCGAAGTCGATTTGACGGAACTCAAACAAAAGGAAATACCGAAGAAGATAATGGGGCGTGTTCTTGCGGACGATTTCAGGGACGCGGTCACCGGCGAAGTTCTTTTCGAACGCAATTCGGAAATTGACTATAAGGTGGCCCAGATCATTTCGCAGATTCATCCCCCAAGCATCAGAGTCCGCAGCGTGCTCACCTGCCGTACTCTGGAAGGCGTTTGCGCCAAGTGCTATGGATGGGACTTGTCTGCGAACCGCCTGGCGGAAATCGGCGATCCGGTTGGCGTTATTGCCGCGCAGTCAATTGGCGAGCCGGGGACGCAGCTCACGATGCGCACATTCCATATCGGTGGTGTCACCGAAGAGGATTACGACGTAGTCAAGGTTCGCAGCATGGACGGGCGGATAGAAAAGGAATACAACATCCGCACCTCGCGCGACAACAAACTCACCGTAACCGTCGGTACGCTTCTTGGCACCAATCCTCATTACGTGGACAGCAAGCATGAGGTTGCCGTGGACGAGGACGGCGTCGTTTCAAATGTTGACAAGCGCAGCCACGAGGTGTCCATCCGGACGACGAGCGGCGCGGAAAAAACCTTCCCGGTTCCGCGAGGCAACGAAATAAGCGTTCAAGTGGGCGATAAGGTCAGCGGCCACGACAATTATTTTGACAAGCAGAAAAAGCATCGCGCTGAGTTCGATTGCGAAGTGATCGACATTCGCGAGGTGCACAGCATGGCCAAGAAGGCGGGCGCAAAGAAGATGGGCGACATAACCCAGGGCCTGCCTTTCGTGGAGACCCTTTTCGAAGTGAGAAACGTTAAAAATCCCGAAATTCTTTGCGAAGAGCCGGGAGTAGTTCAGGACATCGAAAAAGTGACTCCTTACAAAGCTACCATCCGCAGCTTGGACGGCATGCAGGAGAAAAGCTACGAAATCCTGGTGTCCGAAAAAAACCCACTCAAGGTAAGGTACAGAAGTACGCTCGCACGAGACGAGGGTTTGGATCAAAACGAAACGGTTCGGGCCGACTTCGCCGGTCACATCGTCCAGCTTTTCCCTGATGAAAAAAGATCGTTCCATCGCGTAACCATCCAGCAGGACAATGGCGAAAAAGTGGTTTACGAGACTCCGCGTGAAAACAGGCTGCTTTTGGTTTCCGTTGGCGACAAACTGAAAATCGCAGATCCTATTTGCGACGGTGACTTTGACGTGCGAAAGTACCACCAACTCAAGGGTGATCTTGATACGCAGGTCTATTTGGTAAAGGCTATCCAGGACATTTACGAAAGTCAGAACGTCAGCCCGAACTCCAAGCACATCGAGATAATCGCAAGCCAGATGATTAAATACGTCCAAATTCAAGATCCGAACGACGCCGAAGATCTGTTCGAAGGCGATTTGATGGAAAAGAAGAAATTTTTCAGGCTATGTGAAGAGATCGAAGCGAAGGGCGGCAATCCGCCGACCGGAAAGTCCATACTTCAAGGAATAAGCAAGGCGAGTCTCTCGACCGAAAGCTTCTTGGCCGCCGCCAGTTTCCAAGAAACCACCAGGGTACTGACCGAGGCTTCCATAGAGGGCAAGGTCGATCCGCTAAGGGGACTTAAAGAAAACGTGATAATCGGCGGTTTGATTCCGGTAGGTACAGGTGTAGCCGCTGAGAAATCCGCGGCAAAGTCTTTGGCAGCATTCGAAGATACTTTCGAATTGGAGCCGGATCGCGCCGCCGACTTCAAAGATTCGTTTTTTGGGGAAGGGGAAGATGAGAATGCTTAGTTTTCTGCCGGCAAACCACAAGGGTATTGCGCGGCATGCCCGAATATGCTATACTTCGCATTCGCTTTTTTCATGGGGTAAGGGCGTATGCCTACTATAAACCAGTTGGTCAGGCTCGGCCGCAAGGCTGTGCAGAAGAAAACGAAAACGCCTGCGCTTAAAAGTTGTCCTCAGCGCAGGGGTACTTGCACGCGCGTTTGGACGGTTACTCCCAAGAAGCCAAATTCGGCGCTTCGTAAAGTTGCGCGCGTAAAGCTGACCAGCGGTTTCGAGGTCACGGCCTATATCCCGGGTATCGGCCACAACTTGGCTGAGCACTCCGTGGTGCTCATCAGGGGAGGCAGGGTTAAGGATCTGCCGGGCGTGCGGTATCACATCATCCGCGGCACAATGGATTGTGCGGGAACGGCGAACCGCAAGCAGGGCAGAAGCAAATACGGGACCAAGCACGCGAGCTAACGGAGGATTCGAGTTGCCAAGAAGGAAATACAGCAAACGTGGGGAAATCGCAGCAGACGCGATTTACAACTCCAAGCTCGTTGCGAAGTTCATCAACACCATTATGGAGCGCGGAAAAGCGAGCACGGCCGAGCGCTTGTTTTATCGCGCCCTCGAAATTGTGGAGCAACGTACCAAGGAAGAACCGATCGCCGTCTTCGAGAAGGCAATTAAGAACGTGATGCCGACTCTCGAAGTCAAAAGCCGGAGAATCGGCGGAGCGACCTATCAGGTGCCCGTCGAGGTCCGGCCGGAACGCAAATACGCCTTGGCGATGCGTTGGATTATAACTTTCGCCCGTCAGAGAGGCGGCGGCAAGCCTTTCTCGGACAGGCTGGCGGTGGAGCTTATAGATGCCGCAAACAACACCGGCTCCGCCGTTAAAAGAAAGGAAGACACCCATCGCATGGCCGAGAGCAACCGGGCGTTCAGCCAGTTCCGCTGGTAGGCGATTAGGCTTTCTATAACTTGATACGGGTGGTGTCAAACCATCGCAAAGTTTGCGGCTAGGGTAGGTTTAAATTATGGTTTCGGTACTGGGCAGGATTCGCAACATCGGCATTGCCGCCCATATCGACGCGGGTAAAACCACCCTAACCGAACGTATACTTTTTTATACAGCCCGCACGCACAGGATGGGGGAAGTCCATGAAGGATCTACGATCATGGACTGGATGCCGCAGGAAAGGGAACGCGGCATAACGATTACAAGCGCCGCCACTTTTTGCCAGTGGAAGGACCATCAAATCAACATCATAGATACGCCCGGCCATGTTGATTTCACCATGGAAGTCGAGCGCAGTATGCGCGTGCTGGACGGTCTTGTCGCCGTATTCTGCGCAGTTGGCGGAGTGCAGCCCCAAAGCGAAACTGTATGGCGCCAGGCTAACAGGTATAACGTGCCGCGCTTGGCCTTCGTGAACAAGATGGACAGGATCGGGAGCGATTTTTACTCGGTTGTGGACCAAATCCGCCAGCGGCTTCATGCCCCAGCCGTCCCGGTGCAGCTTCCAATCGGCTCTGAAGACTCCTTTACGGGAATTGTTGACCTTATAGAAAACCGGGCTTATTTTTACAACACGGAGGAGGACCAGCTTGGGCGAACTTATTCTGCCGGTCCGGTTCCCGAGGAAATGGCGGAAATAACCGCCACCTACAGGGAGCAGCTTTTTGAAAAGGTCGGCGAGTTCGACGATAAGATAATGGAGGCTTACCTCTCCGAAGAGGAAATAAGCAGCGAAGACATATATCGCATTTTGCGCCAGGCAACCATCGGCAACCAGCTTGTTCCCGTGCTTTGCGGCAGCGCATTCAAAAACAAAGGTGTACAGCTTCTTCTGGACGGCGTAATTCGATTTCTTCCATCGCCGGTAGATATTCCACCGGTGAAAGGGCACGATCCAAAAACCGGCGAAGAAGATACCAGGGCGGCCGACCCCAGGCTTCCGTTCGCGGGGCTTGCCTTCAAAATCGCCACCGATCCTCACGTGGGCAAGCTCACCTTCATACGCGTTTATTCAGGCGAACTTGAAAAGGGCACCTCGGTATTGAATGTAGGCAAGGGCAAAAGCGAACGGGCTATGCGTCTTCTTCGAATGCACGCAAACCAGCGGGAAGATGTGGACAAGGTGTCGGCGGGAGATATTGCTGCGGTAATTGGATTCAAGCTTACTACTACCGGCGACACGATAACAGTTCCGAAGCATCCTATCCTGCTCGAAAGTATTCATTTCCCCGAGCCCGTGATGTCGGTCGCCCTCGAGCCGAAAAGCAAGGCCGACCAAGAACGGATGGCGGTCTCGCTGGAAAAGCTTTCCGAGGAAGATCCAACCTTCAAGTATCACACCGACCAGGAATCCGGCCAGATGATCATCTCCGGAATGGGCGAGCTTCATCTGGAAATAATTGTGGACAGGCTGCTTCGCGAATTCAAAGTGGAAGCTAAAGTCGGCAAGCCCCAAGTTTCGTATCGCGAGGCGATTTTGGACACGGCCGAAGCTGAAGGCAGGTTCGTTAAGCAAACGGGCGGGCGGGGGCAGTACGGAGTTTGCTCGCTCAGAGTTGCGCCGATTACGGACACCAACGAGCAATTCAGATTCATCGACAAGATTACGGGCGGCGTTATTCCCCGCGAGTACATTCCTGCGGTCGAGCAAGGCTGCAAGGAAGCTATGGCGTCCGGCATCCTGGCGGGTTATCCGATGGTGGGCGTCGAGGTGACGCTTTTCGACGGAAGTCACCATTCGGTGGATTCGAGCGAAATCGCTTTTAAGACCGCGGGCTCGATGGCTTTTCAGGCGGCGTGCCGCAAAGCACGGCCCTGTTTGAAAGAGCCGATTATGACGGTCGAGGTAACCGCGCCCGAACACACGATGGGCGATGTTATGGGCGATCTCAGTTCACGTCGCGGACGGATCGTGAATATGGATCACGGCAATGACGGCACGGTCAGGATCAGGGCCGAGGTTCCGCTTTCTGAAATGTTCGGTTACACCACCGACTTGCGCAGCAAAACTCAAGGGCGCGCGAGCCACGTAATGGAATTCCACCATTACGAGCCGCTGCCCGAATCGATTGAAAAGGCGATTCTTGAGAAGTACGGAGCCAAGGTTCAGTAATTACAGTTCAAGGAGCATCAGGAATGGCGAAGCAGAAGTTTGATCGGACGAAGCCGCATGTGAATGTGGGGACGATTGGTCACGTAGATCATGGGAAGACC
>JABRWB010000070.1 GCA_039961635.1 bacterium | reverse complement strand
CGCCGCCGCCGCCCCCTCCTCCGTCGGTCGGCGCGGCAATGCTGCCGATTGTGACGTCGAGTCTGCGGACGCCTCCCGGACCGACGCTGACCTTGTAGGTTGGATTGTTCGCGTCGGGTATCGGGGAATCGTCGTCGGCGTAGGTAAGGACAGGGCTGATTGTTAAATCACCCGCCGGAACGGTTATCACGTATCCGTGCAGGGGGTTGGTGGATTCGCTCCTGTCGAAGTTGCGGATTTCCAGCTGGAACTCATCTTCGTCCGATTGCGATGTGGAAAGATAAAGCTTTCCGGAAACGGCGAACATCACATTGATTGGAATGGTCAGCGGTTCGCCGCCTTCGCCCGTAGTAATAGTCACTTCGGGCTTGAAATTGCGGATTACGCCGTAAATGATCGCGTATGGAACTTCGAGATTCGGAATGACCGTTGAGGTCGGACTTGCGATGTTGGGGAACTGAAGCATATTCGGAATGAATTCGCCGAAATCCTCCGGTCTGACATCGGTTTGAATCTCGCTGAAGCTGGGCGCGGCCGGATTGACCTGGCCTACGTATTTCACAACCAAAGGATCGCCGGTAAGAATCACCATGCACTCGTCGTTGAAATCAAACGACGAAGGCGTCCAGTTGGCGGAGCCGGTAATTACGCTTGGGGCGTCGTCCGGAGCAAGCGAGAGCTGCCCGGCAACGTGCGAAACCTGTGCAAGTTCGCGATCGCAAATGAGATACTTGTGGTTGCTCACGGTTGAATTGTAAGGGTTACCGTTGTTGATCGAGCTGTTCGTGAGAACGAGGCCGCCCTGCTGGCCCTCCGTTCCTTGCAGAATCCTGTTCACGAAAGCTTCGTAGATCGCCTGCTCTTCAAGAGTCGTATCGAAGCCGACGTCGTTAATCACGCCCGTGAAGTTGCGATCGAGGGGATCGGTGCGTCCGGTAAGAGGATCCGTGAAGGTTCCCAGACTGACCCAGTTGAGAATGAAATTCGCGAGGGACAGATCGCTGAACTCTTTTATGGAAAAGCCGATATTGACCGAACTATTAATCTGTTGCTGGATTCGTCCGCGCAAATCATCGGTCGGGCCGAAGTAAACCTCGATGCGCCCGCTTCCGCCGCCAACCTGCCAGACATGCTGGGTTGCGTCTTGCTTGGCGAGGCCAAACAGCCGGTTGGTGTACATCTGCTCGAACTGATTTTTAAACGCCGCGGTTACCCGGGAATCCTTGAGTATGACAACGTCTCCGATTGTATCCTTCGCCCCGGCCGCAGCCCAATCGTAGCTGCCGACCACGGTTCGAGCGTTGTCAATGATCATAAAACGCGAGTGCATCATGCGAGGCTCGCCTTCAAGGTCCGTGCGGATTTCGATATTGTTGTTGTTTAGCGTCTCGTTTTCAAGCTGCTCGTAGAAGGGCTTGTAAACCGGATTGTCGTAGAAGGCTTTTTCGGTCAGGATACGAACCTTTACGATCTGGGACTGACGAAGCAGCGCTTCAACAAACTCCTGGCGGTTGATCCGCATAACCGCGATGTCCAGCGACTGTTGAGCCTGATTGATTAAATCAAAAATCGGATCCTCGGATAGCGGATTATCGGTCAAGCTTTCGTTGCGCAGATTTCTGTCCACGAAACGAGCTTCCACTTCCGGAGCCTGGTCAATCCGGCCGCGGTAAATCACGTCCGGCACATCCGGCACGTCGGGCGGCGGCGGGGTGGTCCCGCCATCCTCTCCGCCGTTGCAGCCGAACAAAGTAAAACCGGCCATTAAGGCCACGAAAAGAATCGCAATTAACCGCGCAAACTTACCCGGCATGCTGAGCGCCTCCTCAGTACGTTCCTCAAAGGGAGTACTATATTCTTAGTGCGCTCCAAAGTCAACCTTGAAGCGCAATACGGCGGGCCGTCCACGGCCGCCGTCAAAATGCGGTTTTCCGGCAAAATTTTTTCGCCCATAACCGCCTTCAGTATACCCACAAATCTCATTTCTAATCCTCTGGGGAATGGTACCCATTATTAAGAATTACCCATCAGCTTGGATTCGGCCGCCCAACTGGACAGTCCTTCAAGCCAAGAAGGCAGGAACGGAAATGAAAACGCGGGCAAAACCTCGCTGCCTAGCACCGAATACGCGGGCCTTCGCGCAGGCCTGTCTGGGATTCCTGCGCCGGTAGGCAGTACTCCCGATTCGGGAAGTCCGAGCAGCCCGAACGCAGCCCGGGCGATCTCAAACCAGCTTGCGGCGCCGGAGCCCGCCACGTGGAAGATGCCCTGCGGAAGCTGCTTGTGAAAAGCAGCAAGCCAATCCGCAAGGTGCGGCGCGTAGGTCAGCGAGACAAATTGCTCTGAAACGACTTCTACGCTTCCCATTTCATGAAATTTGCCAAGAATTGCCTTGAAAAAGTTTGTCCCTGCGGGTGCATAAACCGCGCTCGTTCTGACAATGGAAGCAGACGGATGCCCAGCCGCCACAAGTTTTTCCCCTTGCAACTTTGCGCGGCCATACTCGTTCAGCGGATTCGTTGCATCGCTTTCGATATACGGCTTGTTTCGCGTTTTGCCGTTTGAAAGCCCGTCAAATACATAATCCGTGCTGAAGTGCACCAGCGAAAGCCCGCGGTCCGAACATATACGGGCAATCTCGCCTGGCGCAACGGCGTTTACCGCGAAGGCCTCGTCCGGATGTTCCTCGCACCAGTCCACATTTGTAATCGCGGCGGTGAGCCAGACGCGGTCGAAATCCTCTGAATCCAGTATGGATTCGAGCTTTGCAGGCTCGCGCAGGTCATATTCCGAATGCACAAGCAGCCGCACGGGATTCAAAAGCGCGGACAGGGATTTCGACAGCGCAGTCCCCACCTGTCCCGCGCCGATTATTAAATGTCGCTCCGGCCGCGAAGCGCCGCTCAATCTATTTATATTCACGCCCGAAGACACACTTGTTATAATACATCTCCCGGGGTTGGGACTTCTGCAAGCCGACGTTCAAAACCCCGTCAGGTCCGGAAGGAAGCAGCGGTAATGAAAAGAGGCTGTGCCGGGAGGAACCTAACCCCGGGGCCTGCGACATTCCTCCCGAAAGAAAAAGCGGGCGGGATTGCTCCCGCCCGCCGTGCCGGACGCTCCCGGCACCGCACATCTCTCCCGCCGGGAATTGACCCCCGGTAACCACATATAAAGCCTTCTCCCGCCCTGCGAGCGTCCGGGGAGGATCAGAAGGTTGGTATGGCTAGTTGGCTGACTCCGGAATCGAAACCGCCGCGCCCTTGCTTTCCGGACCGTACTCGCCGGTTGCAGAATCGTAAGCGCGGACAGTGTAAACATGACCTCCTGTGGGCGGGGTTTGATCGGTGTAAATTTGGAATTGAACCGGGCGAATCGGAGAATTTCGCTCCGGCAAGGGATCCGCGTCAATCCTGGCGATTTCCGCTCCGTCGCGATAAACGCAATACTTATCGTAGAATGCAAGCGTGCGATGATGATTAAGTGAAATTGGCGTGATGTCCGATATCCCGACCTCGCCGTTGCCGTCAGCGTCCACTCTTTTGTCCAAGTCGTCTTCTTCGCCGTCATCGGACCCGTTTAGAAATCTAAGCGCAATAGATTGAAAATCGAAAGCGGAAACGACATTGTCGCCGTCCGTATCTCCAGGAAGCCAGGACCACAACAAAATATCCACAGCATTTGCGGCACTATTGAACGTTGCCGCAGCTCCTGCGCTGGGCATTATAGGCTCACCGCCGTATCCCAAGCCTCTTTTGACTGAAAATCCCGATTCGGTTTTCCATTCGAATCTTCCTGCCCAATTATCAAGAGATCGCGCGCCGCTTTTTTCGAATAAAGTTATTCGGACCGAGCTGGGTTGGATACCCTGTGTTGCTATGGCCGGAAGTGAAAAAGAGCATATGCGTGCGCTTTCTCCGGCCCCGACATCAAGATAGCCGCGCATTACCAGTTTCTGACCGTTCGATACCGCCCCGTACCAAGCGGACATAGGATTCGCAAAATCATCGTTGCAAATCCAGTTTTGAACCGGAGGCAAATAGTCCTCATGTTGCGACGCATCTGCCGGAGTGTATTTAATCAAATCCACATCTCCGGCGGAAATCGGCGCCGGAAACTCGATTTCCAGTTCCAAATAACCTTGCGCGGCGGTTGACATCCTATGGGCGTAAACGTCGAAAACCACTCTCCGATCCGGATGGCTGTCCAACGTGTCTATCCAAATGCAGCCGTCTGGAATCTCTGCCGGCTTCCATACAGCAATACTGAATCCGCGCGCCGTCCAGCCGTATTTGTTTGAAACCGTAAGCTTTGCCAAATAAACACCTTGCTTGGACAGCGTCAGCGAGGGGCTGGGCGAAGAAGAAAAAGACGGCGAGCCCGCGCCTCCGAATGACCAATTGAAATCCGCGCCCTCGCTATTTTCCAACTCTGCAGAGAGCGTTATCGTATCGCCTTCCATGCCGTAATTGCCCGAAATTGAGACAATCGAAGGGCCGAGATATTCACCTCCGGCATTTCCGTTCGGCGCAAGAAAACTGGGTTCCCCCCGGTTGCCAGAGCCGTCAACCGGCACTACGATGAAATACTTGTAGGGAAGGGAGATGGCGATGCTCAGCGTGATTTTTTCGGACACCGAATCATTGAAATCGAAGGCCACCAGCCGTTGGGTTGCATCCCGAAACGGGCCGTCAGGGGAATCCGAACCTTGGACGATGTATTGCCTTACCTGTGAATCGAAATTGAGCGCGATTGGCGTGACGTCGCCGATGTCTACGATACCGCTTTCGTCACCGTCCAAGTATTCGATAAGTTCCCTGTCTCTGCTTCCGAGCGACAAGTCGAAAACGGACTTGCCGTAATAAACAGCGATTGGGGTAAGGTCGGCAACGGTCACTTCTCCGTCAAGGTTGTAATCCCCAAGATTCGTATACGTCCAGGCCAAACCGGCGTGCCCGAACCCTCCGACCGATTGACGCCTTAAATCCCGCACTTTCCCCGCCATCCCCACAGGTGCGCGGCCTTCGCGGCTAGGCTGTTTGCTTTCGGCCAGACTGCGCTCCAGCTCCATTCGCAGCATGGCAAGGAGCGACGGGTCCGGAGCTTCACTTGAAAAGCTCGAAGATTGGGGCGCGTTATCGTGATTAGTCCGCCCCCATTCTTTTTCGAACGCTTCCGACAGCTTCGCGGCGATTATCGGATCAAACGAAGCGTGCTGCGAACATGTGACGGATTGCGTGTCCGATGTGAAAGCGGGCGGCGCCTCCGGTTGAAGCCGCGTATCCGCCTTGCCCTTTCCGCATCCCGGAATCAATGCGAACAAAACCGCCACCGATGCTGTGACGGTGATGAAATACCGGTTCATTTTCGATACCTCCCTTAAAACGCCTTTGAGGAAGGGGGTTGGAGGTACGGGCATTATACCCCGGCATACGCCGCCTGTCAAGCTAATCAAAAGTCTTTTGAAAATAAATTGAAAGGCGATTCAGGCCGTATCACTCCAAATTGGCTAATCAGACGCAAATTATATAATATTAAAGTAAGCGGGGCATTCAAAAAACATTCCGGCCAGTCTGCGGCGCCGCAAGCGTTTGGTTTTCCGGATTTCGCGGCGCCGATGGTTTGTGCGCCTATTGCTAATCCGCCTGTCCCGCGACTTTTCCTGCCCTGCGCAATTCGGCAAGCTCCCGGGCCAGCCGGGCTACCGACTCGGAATCCCCCGCCTTCTCGGCTTCGGCCAGCTTGCGCAGGATTGCCGCTTCCCCGCTCGCAGCCCTAAGCGAGATGAGCCGCTCTACTCGCTTCGCGAAGTCCCGCTGGTGGGGGAACCGCCCCGCGTCCGTGATTATCCCGTACAGCTCGGCTGCGCCTTCCGCTCCGGCCTCGCTCGAAAGCAGCGCCGCGTCCCAACGCGCCGGGTCGGATTCCGAAGAGAGCACGCGCCACGCGCATTTTGCGGCCCGCGTTTCAAAATCCGCGTCGGACAATCCCGCGTCCAGCGCGGTACGCAGGTTCGCCGGTTCCCGCAAAATTCCCGCAAGCACTGCCGCCTCGGTCATGAGCCTCGGCGAAAGCAGCGTTGACTTTCCCGCCGCGCCCGCGGCCCGCGCTGCCGGATTTCCGCCTGTCTGGGCATGCGCGATGAGGAGCGCATCCGCCGCGCCCGCGGCGATGCCCAGACGGCCCGCGATCGTGCGCACGAACTCCGCGCGGATCAGCGGCGCGGCAAGCGAAGCGATAGGCGCCAGACGCGCTATCCACTCTTCCTTTTCCCTCGCGCTTCCCGACGCGTTCGCACCGAGCATGTCCAGAACGAACGCAGCCGGATCCACGGCCTTTTCGATCCGCTCGCGCAGCGCCCCCCCCCCGTTCTTGCGCACGAAGTCGTCCGGGTCGGCGCCATCAGGAAGCTGCGCGATCCGCGGCACAGCCCCCGCCGCGACCACAAGCGCCGCCGTCCGCACCGCCGCGTCACGCCCCGCGCCGTCCCCGTCGAACGCGATCACGACGTTACGCGTGTAACGGAAAAGCACTTTCAGGTGTGCCTCCGTCATCGCCGTCCCGCACGACGCGACGACGTTTTCTATCCCCGCCTGGACGAGCGCGATAACGTCCATGTATCCTTCGACCAGCACGGCGTATCCAAGCGTCGCGATCGCGCGTTTCGCGTCCGACAGCCAGTACAGCGCGTCGCTTTTGTTGTAAATCGGCGAGTTGGACGAATTCAGGTATTTCGGCTCTTCATTGCCCAGCGCCCTGGCCCCGAACGCCGCAAAGCGCCCGCTTGGATTCTTTATCGGATAGATTATCCGGTTGCGGAACCTGTCAACCACGCCCGTCCCGTCCCGCCGTTTGGACGAAAGCCCCGCCGACAAAAGATCGCTCTCCCGCGCGCCCTTCCGCAACAGCTCCCGCGACAAATCCTCCCATCCGTCGGTCGCCGCGCCCAGCATGAACTTGCGCCACGCCTCGATCCCGATCCCGCGCTTTTCCAGATACCGCCGGGCCTCCGCTCCCATCGAGGTGTTGACGAGTATGTTGTGATAGAACGCGGCGGCTTCTTCGTGGACACGATGAAGCGCCTCGCGCCCCTCCGCACGCAGCCTGCCTTCGCCGCTCGTCCTGCCCGCAGCCGGCGTCCCGGGGTCGGGAATATGGTACTTGTGCCCCAGGAATTCGAGCGCCTCCCGGAAGTCCAGGCTTTCTATTTCCTGGATGAATTTCACGACGTCGCCCCCCTTCTTGCACCCGAAGCAGTACCAGACGCCTTTCTCGGCGTTCACGCTGAAGGACGGCTTGGTCTCGTTGTGCAGCGGGCAGCAAGCCTTCCATTGGGCGCGCCCGGCCGGCTTGAGCTGGACGTATTCGCCTATCGCGTCCACGATGTCAACCTTGCTCCGGATGTCGTCGGCCCAAGCCACGGGGAGGATTATAGTAGGCGGCCGGCAGCCGCGTGCATCGTAGGGGCGGGCGGCTGCTCGCCCGATTTGTAGGCGCAAAATGCGTGCGCCCGTTGAGGTCTGAACCGGGGAGCGCGGCGTTTTCGCCGCGCACAACCATCCCCAATCCAGGGAGCGCGGCGTTCACGCCGCGGACGTCAGCCGTCCCTGGGCGTTGAACGTGTAGTTGAAGTTGCGGGCGGGGTAGAGGTTGCCCGCAATGGTCAGGTTGGTGCGGTTCCCCGCGCTGTCGTAGGTGTGGTCGAACTGGAAGCGGGTCGTCCCGCCGTTGGTCATCTTCTCCTGCTTGATCCGGTTCAAGCGGTCGAAAGCGATCAGATAGGTATCTCTCGTTGTAATTTCTGTAATTTGGCAGTTGTCAAACATGGACATATTCAATGCCACCAAAGCATCATAATCCTTGAATAATATAATTAATATATTATATGCCATTACCTAATTGTACCCACCCAGTTTCCCCGGGTTAGGTAAATCGAAATAATTATTCCCGCAATTATAATAACCGACTTAACCAGCCAAATAGACCGTTCTTTGGAAACTTGATTAATGGGAATAAATATGTATTCAATAATATGCAGAGTGGCAAAAGAAAGAAATATATAAAGCAAAGGAGCGCTAATGAAATTATGAATTTGCCGGTTTATACTAGTCCAATGAAATACTGCCCACGCCCTATGCAATCCCAAGGCATAGGAAATCAACAATCCCAATGCCACAATATTGGATAGATATTTCAACTTACCTACTTCTTTTGGCATCAACACAATCCCTTACCTTGTGCACAATTGCATAATTCAAGAGCGAGGCCAACAAGATACTCGGCGCAATCCTCGCCTTTTTTTTCGCCGAATTCACATTAAAATACGTCAATAATTATTGCTGCGGCCGCCAGGCATTCTTGACTCCCGCCATAAGGTTCGTCATGAATTGTGGTAATTGGCAAGTGCTCTTTGCATATTGTTATTCCGGGTATTAATAATTTGGTGCGTTTATCTTTTCCGACATCGCATCGAGTATATATGTACCGCTCATTTCCCTCTTCATCTACACAGAAAGGATCCCCTTCTGTTGCCATACTTAGCCTAGAAGGACCCATTAATAGAACTCGATGCAGAACCATGGTGTTACAAACATCACATTCTTCGTTTTGGAAAAACCAATTGCAACATGCTTTGTTGAGGCAGCTGCTATCGTTTATACCAGCCTGCAAACATTTAAGACCCGTTATGAATATTTGAAGCTCCTTGGGTATGGCCCCTCGCCCGCGGCCCTGCATTATTTCTCCTCCTTTGCCACCCCTGCCCCATTTTCCTTTTCCGCATCCGCTACATCCACTACCGCCTTGACCACCTCTACCCCCACCCGCAACGCCGCCTCCTCCGCCAGTATAATCCAGAACTTCTTCACAATAGCTTTTGCAGCAACCCCAAGAAGTCTCAGGATCGCAAACAGTGAAATACTTTTGGGCTTCCGCAACATTGCACGCAAGATAACTGCAATACGCTTGCCTATATGACGGATCATCCTTCAATGCTTCTTTATAATTTGAATAGCCATTGGGAAGCGAAGGAACTTCGCATGCATATGTGACGTTTGCCTCGGCGCAGCAGCAACCGCCGCAGGAAATGCACTTTTCAAATGCGTCGTCGACATCAATACAGCAGCATGAGGAAGGGGAACCTGACATACCTGGTGCGCAAAGTCGCAAATCGGAGCAACTGCTTTTGCCCGACCCCGTACCGCCCCCACCTCCCGGCTCGATCCCAAGATTGTTTACCGAATTACCGAATCCGCCAAGCGTGTCCGCTGTGCAGGGCGGCCGCAGTCCGGGTAATCTGAACATGCCGTGGGGATAGGTTTCGCCTATACCCCTCCCCCCCGGATTCACGTCCCTTCCGATGATCCAGGTCTTGACCCGCGTGCCTTCGTACATCAGGTTCGTTCCGCTTATTTCCAGCGCGCCGCGGTCGCTTGGAAGGGCAATCGTGTTCTCGTTGTACGTGGGGTTGCGGTGGCTGAACAGCTCGC
>JABRWB010000069.1 GCA_039961635.1 bacterium | reverse complement strand
GGGTAGGGGCGGGCGGCGGGGCTTTCGCAAAACAGCACTTCAAAGCGCTTTTTCGACCGCGGCTTGTTGCAGCTTCTCCCATTCTTCGTCCGCCGGATGCGTATCCGCCAATATCCTTAACATCACGCGCTCCCACGCCTTCAGTCCGTCGCTTTCCTCCTCCGGCCGCTCCGCCTTCTCCCGCTCGTCCATCCTTATCACCGTTTCCCGCAAGGCCTTCGCCACCGCCGCGGCGTCCTTCGAGTCCGCCTTGGCAACCTGCGCCGGATTCAGCAGCGCGAACAGGTACGCCCGCTCCGCCTCCCGGTAAAGCTGCTTTATTTCGCCGTCCGTAAGCTCCGTTTTCGCCTGCTCCAAATGCTCCTTCGCCAATCCGATCTCCTCCTTGTACACTTCCGAATCCCCGTCGCCCGGCCGCGGCATGGTCATATACCCGCCCCGCGCCCGTCCGTCAAGAACCGTCGGATCGTTGCCGGCATGAACCGCGGCATTCATGCCGCGCTCCTCCGTCGGCTCCGGGCTTTCGACCCCCGGCCGTCCGACCGCCGGCTCGACTTTTCTCTTTCCTCTTTCCGCTTCACCCTTCACGGGTTCAATCAATCCCGCCTCCGCCAGCCAGGTCTTGACGCGCCTGTGGTGGATTCCGAACTTGTTCGCGACCGCGCAGGGCCGCGGGTCCCGCCTGAACTCCTCGATCACCGCCCGCCTGATGGCAGGCGGCACATACCTCGGCTTTCCCAAAGGGAATCACCTCCTCATGCCTATTATAGTGAACGTTTGTCAAGTAGGGGCGCACCGCGTGCGCCCGCCCATTCTTACACCAGCCCATCCACCCAGGGGAGCGCGGCGTTGATAGGCCGCGTGATAAAATCCGCAGCGGTTTCACCCGAGGAATAAGGGGAAGGGAAGTGCCGGAAGCCAGCAAGCCAAATGTTGAAGTTCTTGTAAAGCATTTCGCTCCCCAAATCTGCGAGAAGATTCAATACGCGTGCAAAAAAGCCAAGTCCGAAATGGAGCTTTTGGATGTGGTGTCTCGGATTGACGAGGAAGCGGCAAAGCTTTGGGGCCTAACGCCGACCGAACTTAAGGCAATCCAGAAGGTTCTGAAAGAAATGGCGCGCCCATGGAGGTCGGCCGAAGGCGTTTGAGTGATGAAGATATGTTAAAAGACGAATTCAGCGAGCTTCATTACATCACACCGATATTCAATGTTGAGTCAATACTTCGGTTTGGAATACTTTGCAATAAAGAGGCAGCCAAATTACCCCATCATTCCATTGCGGATGATGAAATACAGGAAAGAAGGCAGGACAAGCGATTACCTAACGGACTTACGATACATAGGTGTGCAAATGTTTACTTTTACGCAAGAAACGCAATGATGTATAGGCGTCAAGCTTTGCATCGTTCAATTTGTGTTCTTAGAATAAATCCATCAGTCCTTGACATTGATAGGGTTCTTGTTTCCGACCGGAATGCTTCGCGCGATTTGGTCAGATTCGGAACGCCAGATGAGATGATTCCACTATTAAAATTCACGGATATATTCCGAAAATCATGGGATGTCGGTGACGAAGCTGAAAGGTATCGTCTCAAAGGAACCATGTGTGCCGAAGTTCTTGTGCCAAACCGGATCGATCCATGTTATATTATGGGTGCCTACGCCTCTTGCGCGGAAAGCCTGGCGGAGTTGTTGCGTATGGCTCCCGCGCTTGATGTTAGGGTGAACCCGGATCTATTTTTCCAGTAATTTCCGGTTAAGAGGATTATGATCACGATAATCCGTGAAGGCAACATACTTGAATCGAAAGCCCAAACGCTCGTCAACACAGTAAACTGCGAAGGCGTAATGGGCAAAGGCATCGCGCTTGAATTCAAGAAGCGCTTTCCGGCCATGTTTCGAGATTACGAAAAACGTTGCAAGGAGGGTTTGGTAAAGATTGGCAAGCCGTACTTGTTCGAGTCAATAGGCATGCCCAAAATAATTAACTTTCCGACCAAGCAAACCTGGCGTTCATCCTCCAAAATCGCGGACATCAAAGAAGGATTGAGCTACCTTCAGTCGCACTATTTGGAATGGGGAGTGACTTCCATTGCCGTTCCCCCTTTGGGGTGTGGCCAGGGCGGGCTGGACTGGGCCGATGTTGGGCCGATTTTATACGAGTATTTGAGTCGGCTGGAAATTCCGGTCGAGTTATATGCACCACACGAAGTTGCACTGGAACTCACTTCCGTTGATTATCTTTCGGGAGGCGATGCAATCAAGCCTGCAATCGGCGTAAGGCCGGAATTCATAGTGTTGGCTGCGATTTTGGAACGGATTGTTAATACGAAATATCATTGGCCTGTGGGGCGGACCTCGTTTCAAAAAATCGCCTACTTTGCTACCGCGCTTGGCTTACCATCCGGACTAACGTTTAGGCGGAGCAGCTATGGACCGTATTCAGATGATTTGAAGCGCGCAATACAGCGGATGATAAACTCCGAGCTTGTAATTGAAACATCATCGGATAAAAATGGTAATTTGATCATGCATTTGCCCGGACCTAAATATCAACAGGCGAAGCACGACTTTGCCGGGCTTTTGGCGCAATGGAATACAGTCATAGATAGGGTTACTGATTTGTTTTTGCGCATACGGACAACAAATCAGGCAGAGCTATACGCAACGGTTCACAAGTCTGCGTCGGATTTGACCAACGGTAATGGCAAGGAGTTGAATACCGAGCTGGATGTATTCAATGATGTTCTTGAGTGGAAGCTGCGTCATCGGTCACCTATTCAAAAACATGAGCTTGCGCTTGCAATTCGTGATTTGAACCTGCTTGGTTGGATTAGGCTAAAGGTTTCGGAGGAGTTGCCGGTAGCCGACTACTAGAATCCTCCCCTCGCCATTCCCTTCACCCTTTGCCCTTTGCCCATTGCCT